>JADHVN010000038.1 GCA_016783995.1 Actinomycetota bacterium | reverse complement strand
TTTTTCCGCTGATTGCTGGCAGTGATAACAAATAATTTCTATTGGAAGAGGGCTCATATTCAGCAGGTATTCCGCTGTTCTTAAATCCAGGGCAGCAAGCCTTTGCCATTCCTGTGCTTCTTTTATATTAACCATACAATAAAATCCCATTCTGTTCAATTTGATGTTCAATCGAAATCATAGATTTACGCTGGTTAAAATTATTCTCTTTGCTAACCACAATATCCACAGGCATTGTTTTTTTATCCCGAATCGCTTTACGGATTAATTTCATCGCATCAATTTCCCTGATTTTTGCATTATCAGGCATTGCTACATAAATATCCAGGTCTGAATCAATACGAGGTTTGCCACCTGCATAGGAGTCGAACAGGAATATTCTCCCAATAGGGATTGTTTTTATTATTATATCTTTGAGGATATTCAACTCATCCTTTATTCTTTTTTCCATATCAGCACCTCTGCGTTTTTTAAGTATATATAAATAATTTTAAACATTTCTCTTTGATTGAAATTGTATTTATATTGTAGCATATTTTAATAATAAAGAATGGTAATCAGCTACAAGTTCCTTAAAGATTATTTATATATTTATCTGATGATGGTGGTAGGCAACGTATAGGCTTTCGTTCAGATTTTTAGGCAATAGGGATACATTGTTTAAACATTATTTGTGTTATGTGCGATTAGGGGGTTATCGAGGTATAACAGTGGAAGCAGAATCTCGCGCCAATCCTCTATTGAACCATTTACACCATTAATTTCAAGTCCCATATTGCCGTAGTATATTTCTAACTTTTCATTACAACAACCACATTTTAGAAGATACCGGGGTGATTTCTTGCCTGAGCCCTTTTTATGATATACTCTTATTTCGGGTTGTCCAAAGCGTTCGGTATTGTACAATTTATTTTTTCTCTTTGATATTTTCATATTATCTATTTCTTACTTGTTTTTAATTCCAGTTACAAATCTTAGCAACGATTTTCCTCTTTTACTATTATACGCTAATTATAAATTTAGAAAAAAGGAAATGTTTTAAGATTATAATTTTCTCTCGTTTAATTATTTAGAAATATCTCTAATAACAGAATTAATACGAACTCTAACTTTCTGATAATCTATCTTCCTCCATGCTTCAAGAATTGGTATGTATTTAATATCTCCTCTTGCTTGAATTTTATCTAGAAGCAGCATTATCATATCTCTGGCTCTATCTTTCAAGTAGAGCATATTGAAACTATTTATTCCACTCTCAATTAATTTATCAAATCCAGCAAGGAGTTCATCTGTATAAGTATCTTTTTCTATTTCCCATCCCTTTGGACCATATATAAGCATGGGGAGCCTGTAGCTATATTCAATTTCCAAATATCTATTAATAATTAACCAATCTATTTTTGAAGTAATTTCATATATTAATAGGCCTTTATAATATCCATATACAGGATTATTTTTAAGACCTTTTTCTAATATAGTTTTATCTCTAGATCCTTTCAATATTTTAGCTAGAAGACTCCGTCCCCCTTCCATTATTAAATCATCAGCTCCTCTTAAAATTGCTTTAATTTCTTCATTTAATAATGGACCTGATTTCTGAGGGTGCAGATCAACAGAAACTCTTATTACTTTTTTACTCATTTTAATATTACTACTAATATCTATTGCTATTGTTTTAAATAAAATAGTATTGCTGTAGCATTAATAGTCTTCTCTCCAGGGTTTTTTATCTTTTACCAGATAAATAGTAAAACGGGCACCCTGATTATCCGGTGGATTTAACCAGAGCATGCGCTCAAATATTTTTTCAGCCTCCTTAAAGCGTTCAAGTTTCCAGAGGCATAGCCCATATCCATGCAGACACCTAAAAAATGGCCTATTATCAAGATGTGCCCACAAGAGTACTTCATTAAAATCCTCAGTTAGGGACAATTCTCCTATTTTCATACCTACATTGTAATGAAGAAGTGCTTTTTTAGGCCAGCTATCAATCATAAAATTACCCAGGTGTGCATGCGCATCAAGACATCTTAAATCCACAATAAGCTCATCCATTAAAATATCTTGAGCTGTACCTATCTCACCAATATCTTTATAATATATTGCATCAAGTATTGGTCCATCTGCATTCAGATCTGTATCACCCGGAACTATTTGCTCCATCTCGTAGCAGGGTCTTTTGCCTGCTTGAATAATAGCCTTATAGTATTCATCTGTTTCTTCAATAATTTCATCGTACTCATCCCATTCTTCTTCGAATGCTTCCCGGGGATCCCAATAATCAAATTTTTCCAACTTAAGCGGGGTCAAACCCAGAGCAGGTATATCAATACGGTGGTTGATGAGCTTACCGGATATATATGTATTATTACCAAATTCCCATTGTTTCTTCGGGTCAATAGTGGCAATTCCCCCGGGTACTATCTTAAAAAGTTGATATGAGGACAATCTTAATATTATTTTTTCATTTGTTTTTAATATTTTACAATTAGCTGCATTATCTCTTACAGCAAGAACTGCTAAATCTATATGGTTTTTACTCATTTACACCTCCCATATAATTAGTCTGGCCTTTTAATTTGCATATATTTATAAGTGATATACGATTGAATTATATTATAAATGATTCTATATATTATTCCAATAACCGGGCGGAGGAACACGCTGGCGGAAATTTAGAAATGAATAGCTCTAGGAAGGATCCAAGAACACTTGATTTTGGTTCGAATCGTACAGTTTGGCTCCCCGGACTGGTCGATGTTGATAACAAATTACATTGTTTTAAGAGGAGAGTTTTATTTTGCTAATTATTTTATCTAATTTATTGAAAAATTTAGCATCAGATATTTTCAAGATACCTTTTCAAGACGCTCTGCTACCCAGACTTTAATAATAGACTGCCGTGGTATACCTAACCGTTTTGCTTCTTTATCCAATAAATCGATCATCCATAAAGGGAAATCTACATTGACTCTTCTTTGTTCCAGTCCTGGCCTTATCGCCTTTGATATATCAAGGTATTTTGAAATATCTTTATTTTCATCAAATTTCTTATCAAACTCACGAGCTTTCATATATATCAATCTCCTCCTTCCTGGATCGCCGTACTGAAATAATTCTTATCTTTTCGTTACGATATGTAATAACTCCCGACCAATACTTTCCTGAAATCTTTCCGGTTACCGTAAATCTTGGTTCATCACTGGTTTTTACAGGAATCTCAATAAAGTCTGCATCATCCCATAATTCCTGAGCCTTAAAAAAATCAATACCGTGTTTCTGCTCATTGATTTCACTTTTCTTATGATCGAACTCAAATTCCATGGTATAATTATTATACCTTATATATACCTTTAGTCAATTTAAAATTAAGAGTCGCTTTATGTTGTATTAAGGTGGCTCCCCGGACTAGTCGATGTTGATAATAAAAAATCTTATAATATTCATATTTCATTATCGGTTATGAATAATATTTTCCCCTATTAGAAAATCCGATAAAAACTCAAACAATCATTCATTCACTCATTCAAATAAAAGGATTTATTGACATATGATAGCTTATAAGCTATCATTTAATACATGGAAAAAGATGAGCTGTCTAATCCGAAAAATGTTAAATTTGATGATTTACAAAAAATATGCACGAAATATTTTGGGAACCCAAGAATAAAGAGCAGCCATCACATTTTTAAAACACCGTGGAAAGGTGATCCTAGAATAAATATACAAAAAGAAGGGAAAATGGCTAAGCCATATCAAGTAAAGCTTGTATTAAAAGCATTAGAAAAATTGAAGGTGAAAAATGAAAAGTCATAAAATAATTGAAAAATATACTTATAGAGTAGAGTGGTCAGAGGAAGATCAATTACATATTGCCAGATGTCTTGAATTTCCATCATTAGCTGCACATGGGAATACGATTGAACATGCATTAAAAGAGATTGAAAAAGTTGTTGAAGAAGCAATAGCATGGATGCAAGAAGAAAATGAAGAAATACCTGAGCCCTTTGGGTTAAAAAGATATAAAGGGAATTTAACATTACGAGTACCTGCTGAGGTGCATAGGAATTTATCAATAAAATCAGCAGAAGAAGGAGTATCTGTTAACCAGTATATTTTATCAAAAATATCCTGATCTTGTGTGCATCGTTTAATAATCCAGATCCTGTATATTTTTATGAAGTAATTAATGATTAATTACTCTGGGGTCCGCTGTTTAAAAAGCCTATCATAGAATTTGCAGCTTCCTCATAATAGATAGGATTTCTCTTAAATCTAATGGTAAAATCAAGTCTTTCTGACAATGGAGTTAATATTTTCTTTAAATTCCTGTTACTTACGATCAAAGTCTCAGGAATAGTATTAAGCTTTCCTACCAGGTTTAGTATCTCCTCGGCTACAAGCAGGTTTTGCTTTCTCAAACTGGATACACTATGCCCCAGGATTTCCCCTGTCGTAGCATCTATCCCCAGAAATACAAGCGGCATATATGGTCTTGATTTACCGTCCTTAATACGTAACGGAAAAAAATCGCAGCCGATTTCCCACAATCCTTTTCTTTGAGGGTATCTCTTCAAGATCTTTTTCAATTTAACTTCATTTATCTGGGCATCTTCCCATTTTTTTTTATAAGGTTCTGCTTCTATAAATTTATCCTTCCACAAAGTACTATTATTGCTTTTAAAAGGCACCCTCACAAAATAATAGCTACCCTTATCTGTTTCAAAAAGATTTCTTTCATGTTTAAATCTCTTACATACATCAATAGATTGTTCCAGGATAATCTCAAAAAATTCTACTTCATCTTCAGTTAAATACCAGGGATAATAACCTGGAATATATGTCCTGAAAAACGGCAATGCATTTTTACTCTTAGAATCTATACAAAGTTCTTTTAATACTGATTTATCCTTTTTATCAAGGTAAGATTCATCTTCCTCATATGTCAATGATAAACAATACTGGGAAGACATCATTTCTAAACTTTCTTTGTATATCTCACCAGAAAGTACCTTAAGATATCCATCTAGACCCCTGGGGCCAAGATATGCATTTATTCCAAAAACTTCTCCGGCATTTCCAAGGATGCAGACATAGCCGATCAGACCATCCCCGGGTCTCATGACTCCGAATATATCAGTATCTTCCATGTATTCCCAGCATCTGATTCCTTTGAATTTTAGAGCCAGATCATATAATTTTTTTAATTTTGAAGCTGTTGGGATTTTCTCATTCATGGTTTATGCATCCCCGTCTTGATAAATTCTACTAATTCATCTTCCCAGTAACATTTTATAAATCTTTTCATTCATGGCAGTAATCCGCCAATACTCCCTGCATTCTTTTTCTTTTTCCATGGGAGTTCGTTTATCAATAAAACCTATTTTGGCCATAGCTTCTTCAAATGAAATTAATTGAGAGGTGCCGCTTTCTATTTCTTTGATACTTTTGTCCAATATTCGTTTTTCCTGTTTAACTCTTTCATCCACAGTTTTTTTGGAATACCCGAAGAATGTCATCTCGTACAAAGAATAGGCCGTTACATCTGCATTTCCGTAAACTTCAATACATTTATCTAAAACATTAAAATTTAGCCATTCATCCCAGGATGTCATCTCAAGTGCATAATGGTTTTTATCACCCTTTATTATACCAAACACATCAAAAATAGATGTACCTGGCTCAATGCAATCCTCTATTTTTGCCACAATAAGGGTAATCGGTGGTTTGCAGGATCTGGGTTTGAGTGTCTTTAATTCTTCAATTACCCTTTTATAAGCTTCGTAAGCGCCATCTTTATGATTGTATTCCTTATCAAGCACAGCCCACATATAATTGTAATTTACAGTATTTATTAACTCTTTAAAAATCATTTTGTCACCATAAAAAATAAAGATCAGCTTTCTATTTTATACAGCCTGGATCTTTTATCAAGAAAATTATCAGAATCAAAATTAAACTAATTACATTTTACCAGATTATTCTCTTACTTATAATATAAAATTAGGTTTTTTATTTTATCTAAAATTTGTTTATCAGGAGCTTGAAAGCGCAGACCACCAAATTTCTGCCAGCGGCTGGGCGAAGGAAAACGCTGGCAGAAATTCAGATATGAATAATTCTGATAAAGACCCGGGAATACCTGATATTGGTTTGAATAATACAGATTGGCTCCCCGGGCTGGTCAATGTTGATAACAATTCGCAAAATATTTACAGCATTATTTTACAATAATCGTACTAAATGATAACTTTTTTAGCATCTTTTCAATATTGGTATCTGATATAACCTCTTTATAATAAACTCTTAGCAGATCTTTTGATTTCTCTTCTTTAGCAATCTCCCAATTTGATAAAATCGATGCTGGACTTATTGGCTCCCTTATTTCTTTTTGCTCGACTAGATTAATAATTTCATCCAATTTAATATCATAATTTTTCAAAATCATATACTGATCATAAAAATCTCTATATCTTGCTCTATCACTCATTGCTCTAATTTTTTCAGCACTAATCTCTCTTATATCCATAACTTTTAATTCTGTTTTAACTTTCCAAAAATTTTTATATTCCATTTCTGTGGGAGTAAGAACAATATTTTGAGTAAAATCAATTTCCACTTTTAGTGAATTTGGCATATCAAGTGGGCCTTGATATTTCAATTTTTCAATTTTTAAGGTTTTATTTGAAACATAATGCTTTTTTACTTCCAGAAAATCTTCAAGTTTCAAGACGTCCACTATATTTTTTTAAAGTAATATCTTTAACTGTTGAGGTAAAATCAAGATCCTCGGAAAACCGGAACTGAGGTAAGTAACAATGATAAAGAGCTGTTCCTCCCTTAAAAACAAGTTTATCCTTTAAATTAGAATTATAGATGTAATTTAATACAATAGCTAAAAAATAATCTTTTTCAGCCTCAGCTAATCTATATTTTAAAGTATTTTTATTAATCAAACTTAATTGTTGTTTATTTAATAATCTTATGGTCATAATACAGTCTCCACTTACTATTAAATTGATTAGAATTATTTGTCATTATGCTGTAGCTATTCTTTCCTTTAATTATTTGATATAAATCCTCTGTCTCGATTCCAAGCTTATCAAGCAGGAATCCAACTTGCCTAACAATAGTATCATTGAATCTTTTTGCATATCTTATTAATTTCTTAAAATCAAAATCCCTCTTGTATTCATTTAGTTTTTCCCAGATTAAGCTTATATTGTAAGAATTTTTTCTAAAATAAAGCATATCTAAAATGGCTTTCTCTATATCAGCAATATTTACAAAATCAGATTCTATACGTTCACTAGACAACCCGAAATAAAGCTTTTTTTTAATACTTAGGAAATTTATTTTCGTATCTTGAAATTTATATTTTCTTGCTCTTTCAAAAGTAACTGATTCTACAGCAGACAGCATCTGGTCAAAAATTCCATGATGTTGTAAGGCACTTTCAAATGAGATATAAGAATTTTCATTTAAGGCTTTAACAATCAAGTATATGGATAAATCATTAAAACCAAGAGTGCTAAAGTCAGTAACTATTACATATAATCCTTTTTTTATTCTAAGCAGCCAACCTATTTTAGCCAGTAAGGAAACACGGTTGTTTACCTCCCCTAATGAATAATCTTTGCTGAAGATATTTTTTAACTGACTGGAATTTAAAATTCTTCCATGACTTAGAATTGCATTTTCTAATAGTTTTAAATCCTTTTTTGACAAAATAGTGCTTTTATTTACCATAATATAATATATTATAATTATTATATGGTAATATATTACACTAAATATTATTTTTTACAAGCCCTTAGATAAGTATCTTTGTAGTTAGAATTGGTTGCCCTGTTTGTTGGTGTAGAACTGAGTTTGAATCATCAAATTTGGCTCCCCGGACTGGACGATGTTGATAACAAATTACATTGTACCCTTATTTTGAATATAATCTGTTAAATTCTACATTTAAAAAATCGGATATTTTTAAGGAGAGTTTTATTTTGCTATTTATTAATTGTACTATCTAACTTATAGATAATTTTAGATTCCTCTACTATATAGCATCAGATATTTTCAAGATATCTTTTCAAGACGCTCTGCTATCTATACTTTAATAATGGACTGCCGGGCACACCTAATCGTTTTGCCTCTTTATCCAATAAATTGATCATCAACAAAGAGAAATCTACATTGACTCTCTTTTATTCCTGTTTGGGCCTTCTCGCCTTTGGTGCATCAAGGTATTTTGAAATATCTTTGCTTTCATCAAATTTCTTATCAAACTCACGAGCTTTCATATATATCAACCTCCTCCTTCCTTGATCTTCGTACTGAAATAATTCTTACATGTAAGGATTATTTTATATTCAATTCCATGTTTTTATTTATCTCTTCTATTCTCCTCTTTTCCAGGCCAATATCCTTTGCATATTTTTTCCAATTATTTAGAACTTCCAATACCTGTTCTATTATTTCTTTTGGGGACTTAATACTGTTTTCATTACCCAGAGTAATTAAATCATTATAACTAATATTCTCCCTCTTTCCATTAACTGACATCTGGTGTCTTCTAGTCCACTTTCCTTCTGGATTGTGGTTATAAATAAGATCATATGCTGGAGATAATCTCCAGGATTGGTTTTCTCTTAAAAGAAAAGAGATATTTTTTGTGTGGTCATCAAGATTTTTCCCTGCTATATTAAATACTATCCTTCTATATATTTCCCGGGCATCCGCATAGGGTAATCTTATTTTTCGTATAATCTGGAATAATTGCTCATATGAATATGAATTAGGATCATTATAATCAAAATGAGCAATGGCACATAGCGTTTGCATATGAATTCTTTCATTTCCCGGTTTTCTATCGAACCGTTTTGTCATAAAATGTGCTCTACTGTTCTCTTCTATAAGCCTGCATTCTTCCATATTTATTCCTGCATCTTTTGCCATTTTGTGATAAGCATATTCAACCCTTCCATATCCTGCAGGTTCCCCTAATTGATTATCCTTTATTCCATCAAACTTTAAGATCCAATGCTCAAAACCTTCCGGAACATCTACTTGCCCCGAACGAATTCCACCTGTCTGGTTATTTATTGCAATCACAGCTTTAGCCCTTGCTCCACCTGCAGAAGTACCTACTCTTATAATTTCGTTTAGAGTATTTTTATCACTGATCCGGGAACGTGGATTTAATTTTTTTCTTTCATTTAATACATGTCTGGCCAGTTCTGCCAATTCCTCTATATTGATTGATTCAGATCTATCTTCTTTTCCAAGGATTGCCGGTTCATATTCAAGTGCCCCCATCCCTCTTTTTCCGATATAACATAACCTGTCAACCGTGCTAAAGTCTTCTTCTGACCTTCCCTGTATTGCAAGCCACTCATTGATTAATCTGTTTCCATACCTGTCTGGAAGAGAGTCTGCTAAAAGGCCCGGTAATCCTTTATATGTTATTTCCGGAAGATTTTCAAAAGAATAGATCCTATTACCTTTGATCAGTTTACTCAACGGCATTATTATTGGAGATAAATCTATCCCCTCCTTGATAAAGTTTTCATCGAACTCCATTGTAGCCAGTCTTCTTTCCTCATCCCAGGAAACTGCTCCTACTCTTCTGTTCCAAATATTAATAAATGCTACCATTCCGGTTCTTTCTCTTCCTGAGCTTCAGTCTGTTTTGAGGCTCTTTTTCTTTTTTTCCCCTGAAGTTTAGCCAGTTGCAAAGGGCTTATTATTTCTTTCGGTATAATATTTTCCAGTCTTTGCAATTCTCCAAGTCCCCGCATTATTTGAATGAGAGTCAGAAGAGATATTTTTTGACCTCTCTCAATTTTACTTAATGTCACCCTGTGTATTCCGATTTTTTCAGATAAAGCCTTCTGGGAAATATTCTTATTTAATCTCATCTGCTTTATTCTTTTTCCAATATCCCTAATTACTGCTTTATCTGACATTCCATACCAATCCATAACATAGCCTTTCATTTACATTAAGCTCCATATTGGCTAATATTGTAGCATAAATTTTATATTATATAAATAACATTCTATCTAATTAATGTAGCTATAATATTTCATTAGACCAAAATTATCAATTTTATGTATCAAATCCGCTATATTATTAGAAATTTAAGAATCTGCTGGATCTCTAAAGTATAAATTGAGAGCCGGCTTTATATTGTTAAGATGGGTTTCCCCGTTTGTTTGTGTAGAGCCTATAGAGCCTATATTGATTGGCTCCCCGGACTGGTCTATGTTGATAACAATTAGATTTCTTTTGTTGGCAACAGATATGTTTTTTTATATATTATTAATGGATCGTGGATTACGATCGACAAGTCCCTAAGGGGCTTGTTTCATCTATGGAAATATTTTTAAACCATAACCTAAAAAATCTGTTGGTTGCTGGTTCAAATCCGGCTGGGTCCATTACTTTGCTTTAGTGTTAAAACCTTCTTCCCTGCATTTTTTCTTGAAAACTTCATACTTTTCTATTTTGCCTTGCTTTTCAGCCCATTCTTTTATTTCTAGTAAATGGATTTTGTTCCTTTTTGCTACCATAACTGCTTGGTCTAAAGATTGCTGGTCGTTCCAGAAAAAATAAGCAGCCAGCCTGTCTCTAATACAATCTGTTGGGGTTAATAAACAGATTGTACCAAAGCATGTTTTTAAATTATTAAACTTATAGATAGGTTCATCTCCTATTGATACAGGAGGGGCAGGAAAATCTATCAAAAATTTACACTGAGGATTTTCAAATAAACGACCTCCGGTATTTTTAAATCCTAATTCCTCAAGCACCGGAATTATTTTTCTGATGGAACTTTCAGTAATCAAGTCAATATCATAGGACACATATTGATTGTCGGAGTAGAGTGAAACACAGGCTCCGCCGACCAGAACAACTTCAATACCGTTCTTTTGCAAATGAGCAGAGATTATTGCTGCTAGTTTTTTAATCCCCACCTTTTGCCAATCTAAATTCATAGTGGTTTACCTTTCTTCCTCGGTCTTGTTCTTCTCCTGTAATACTGTTGCATTTCTTTTTTAGACAGAAATTCCATTGCTCTTTGAATCAATGCTCTCAGTTCTTTCAAAAAGGGATATCTCGGATTAAACTGATATAACCTGGTTCTGCCAACCATTGAACTAACCACCACCCCACCATTCTCCAGACGTTCCAGTTGCTGCTGAATTCCATTTACCGGAATATTAAACATCTTTGATAACTCTGTAGGATATGCCTGTCCATAAGATTCAAGTGTAAATAAAATTCTTTCTATGGTGCCGTTGCCCAGTACAGGTTCCAGCATAGTTTTGCTCCTTTACCATAATTTATGATTATAATACCATAAAATATGGTAAATGTTAAGCCCGGGCGATTCGAGCATGGTCCGATTTAAATTTATAGAATGTCTTCAAGGTCACCTGACTATCAAACACCCACTAGAGCATTAATTCTATTATCCTTTCTGAAATGAGGCCCTTAGACAGAAGCATCTTAAATATTTTGTGTATGAAGAGTTTTCCAAGGGATTCAGTATCTATATTAATAGGAGAAGCATAAAGTAGCCGCCTTTGCCAAAGCAGCCGTCAGCTGCCAGTGCATGTGGGGATTAATGTTAGCTCCTCGGACTGGGCTCGAACCTATAATATTTCAGTTAACAGTCAACTGCTCTACTATTAAGATACTGCGAAACAAAAAAATTTAGATAGCACACATTAATCCACTGTATTGTATGGTCTATTTGATTGCGATGCATAATAATATATTATAATCTATAGCAGATTAATAAAATATATAACAAGAGTT
>JADHVN010000037.1 GCA_016783995.1 Actinomycetota bacterium | reverse complement strand
TCACAGACGTGGGGTGATGACAATGGGTTTTCACACATACGCGCTACGTTTATGGGTCCAGGTATTAATGTACCACTATCTGACGGTGAGTTAGTTCTTGGCACATGGCAGCAGATAATCGTTATTGACCATGATAATAAGCCCCGTTCACGTGAGGTTTTTATACAGGTTATGGGAGAATAATAAAAAAAGATTCAATTATTAATATTGAATATATCATTGATTTATATCTTTTTATATATATAATAAGATATAAATTAATATATAATATGGAGCGAAAACCATGGCGAAAATTCTATTATCAATACCTGATGAAGTCCTTGAAGAAATTGATAGGTATAAGGAAAGAAAAAAAATAAAAAGAAGCCAGTTCTTTCTGGAAGCAATAGATAATTATTTTAAAGTTATTATGACAGAAGAATATTTTGACAGGAGGAAAAAAGTAGTTGAGCAGATTAAAAAGACTAGCGAGAAAGTAATGAAAGCTGGTATAAAAGACTGGGATCCTGCCGGTGAAATAAGAAAGTTTAGGGACCAGAGAGCAAGTGAACTTCTGAAAAGATGGGAAGAAAATTAATATGGAAAAAACTGTTATATTTAATGAGAAACGTATAGAATTTCCTGATTTTTTGATAGGGGAATCCAGGATAAAAAAGTATGTACTTGATGCTTCTGTGGTTTTCAAGTGGTATTATAAAAAAAATGAGGCCGATTTGTATAGTGCAGATGTATTATACAATTTTTTAAATTCTAAGCAGCACTTATTATTTGCTCCCCAGTTACTTATTTATGAGATACTGAATGCATTCAGATTAAAAGAGGAAATCAGCATTGAAACAATAGATTTAATTATTTCCGAACTGTATGATGCTATTATCATACTCGAAACAGATGCGGCTATCTTAAAAAAAGCATTTTTACATGCAAGGATTTTAAATATTTCTGTTTATGACGGTATTTATATTGCTCTTTCTGAAAAATTTGATGCACCACTTATAACTGCGGATAAAAAACTTTATAAATCGGCAAAAAGTCTGCCGCAGAAAGTTATTATGCTTACAGATTTTTTAGATTATAAAATAGCTAAGACAAAAAAATAACTAACCTTATAAAATTTTTCTTTATGATATCGTAATAAATCGATATAATAAATCGTAATAATACAATATAAATTTAAAAGAAAATGGGCTTAGTAGCTATTTGCGATGCTTTAAGCAATAAAACTCGCTATCAGATTGTTAAATTGCTGAAAAGCAGGTCAATTGTTACCTGTTGTAACCGGATTGAGTATTATGAAAACGGGGTTTGTGTTGATGATATAGTCAAACTTACCGGTCTCGCCCAAGTCAACTGTTTCGCAGCACCTGGCAGTACTTGAGAAAGCCGGGCTGATTTATAAGGAAAAAAGGGATTTTTGGTCCTGTTATTTTCTTAATACTAAAGTCATTAAGAAGTATTTTAAAAAACTAAACCAGGATTTATATCCACAAAAGTCTTGAAAATAGGAGAATTTTTTAAAATATTTATATCTAGCAGCCTTAGTTGGTCTGCTTCTATATATTAACACTGAATCTTCGATTCCACTCATTAAAGCATTAATGGCGGGAGGCGCTGGCGGCGGTGCGATGCTGGCATTCATGATTACAGGACAGGGAACAAGTGCGCGGGTTATTGCCGGTATTGCAACGTTTATGAAAAAACGGGTTCTTAGTCTATACATTCTCTTCATATTAGTGGGTGGAATTTTTATGGGATATGTATATGATCTGTTTTTGATGATGGGCATATGAAAATAAAAAATGTATTATAAGTTTAGCTTTCATTAAGGTTAATGAGATATAAAGGAGGGGTATCTATGTCAAAGGCCTTGATAGTGTATTATTCCAGGGGAGGCAATACCAGGAAGATGGCAGAGTCCATCGCAGAGGGCATAAAAAAAGAGAAAGTGGAGGTGGATATCCGGGATGTCAAAGACGTAACAGCAGATTACCTCTTGGTTTTTGATGCCATTATTGTCGGCTCTCCCACCTATTACGGGAGTATGGCTGCCGAAATCAAAAGATTGTTTGATGAATCCGTAAGATTTCATGGAAAGCTCGATGGAAAAATCGGTGCGGCATTTACCTCCAGCCGACAAATAGGAGGGGGCAACGAAACCACTATCCTGAATATTTTAAACGCAATGATTATCCATGGTATGATAGTGCAGGGCGATTGGCAGGGAGGCCATTACGGTCCTGTATCAATAGGCTTTCCCGATGCCAGGGTTGTAAAGGAATGTGTCCGCGCAGGCTCCAGGATAGCTCAGCTGATAAAAAAATTAGCAAGTTAGAAGCATTATGTACATTCATAAGGATTTACTTTTGACATTTACAAGTATAAAGCAGATACCTATCCAGATTTTAGCATTATAAATATTAAAAACAGGGGATTTAGGGTCAAAAGTCACCAAATGTCTGTATGGCTACAGAAGCAGCGGGAATTATATCTTTGTTAAAGCAGATTCTTATAAATTGTAAATTCATTGCAATAAATAGACACTTATGGCATTTTATTGCTATGAAATTTGAACAACTCTTAAAATTACTTAACGGAGAAACTGTAATATCTTAGAAGCACATATTAAAAATATAAATTGGGATAGAGCAGTAGAAGATGTTTCACCGTTTCTTGAGTGAGAAAGTGACCGGAGCCTTTTAGCTAAAGAAAATTGTAGAAATCTTATTAGCCAGTTTAATTCATAGAAAAAGCAATAGGGGAATAAGATATATCCTTACAATACCAAATCCGTGGAAAACCTAAAAAAATAAGGAAGATAAGATAGATTATTGTATTATTGCTGAAGATGAATATACAAAACAGAAAAGAAAATCCTTAAGCAAGGTTAATTAAGAAAATATATGAAGTGGATCCCGTTATCTGCCCTCACACTTGGAGCAGACTAAGGGATCAAATTCATTTTATAAATCTAATTATCATTATATAATGATACGTTAAACATGCATTTAAAATAGCTAGGGGAGGTATCAATGTTAACGTCAGATTTTGCTGATAGGATTCTAAAAGTTGAGGAAAGCCCAACATTTGCACTGGAAAAGAAAGCAGATGAACTAGATATTAAATTAAAACAAGAAGGTAAATCAATAATCAGGTTTGGCATCGGACAGCCTGATTTTAATACTCCTGCTAATATAAAGGATGCAGGTAAAAAAGCCATTGATGAAAATAAAACAAAATATACTGCAAGCACCGGTATAAAGGAGCTCAAGAATGCAATTGTAAATAAGTTTAAAAGAGACAATAAGATCGATTATGAAGTCGAAAATATTCTTGTTGGAAATGGAGCAAAGCATGTCCTGGACGATATTATGAGGATTTTTGTTAACCCAGATGATATAGTCATAATTCCCAGACCTTTCTGGGTAAGTTACAACCAGCAGGTTATACTTTCTGGAGGGTTCCCTGAATTTGTTGATTTTAAGGAAGATCTAAAAATAGACATAGAGCATTTTAAACATATTGTAACCGGATCTGGCAAAACAAAAGAGAGCGGCAGAGTAAAACTCTTTATCTTAAACAGCCCTAACAATCCCACCGGTGAAGTTTATACCAAGGAAGAACTTGAAGAGATTGGGGGAATATGCCTAGAGCATGATATTTATATAATTGCAGATGAGGTTTATGAGAAGTTCTTATATGGCAGTGCAGAGCACCATAGCATTGCATCATTTAGCAATGAGCTTAAATCCAGGACACTTACCGTAAATGCTGTATCCAAAACCTATGCAATGACCGGATGGAGGATTGGATACTGCGCTGCCAAACGGGAGATAATAAAGCAGATGGCCAAGGTACAGGATCAGTCAACATCAAATCCCTGCACCATATCGCAGTGGGCTGCCCTGGAAGCACTTAATGGAAATCAGAATTCTGTTGAGGTAATGAGAAAGGAATATGAGAAAAGAAAGGACTATATTTATAGCAGGATTTCTTCAATCGATGGAATGGATTGCGCTCTTCCCGAAGGTGCCTTCTATATATTTCCCAGGGTATCCAACTTTTTTAATAGTAAGATAAAAAATTCTTTTGATTTTGCTGATTTGCTTTTAGAAAAAGCAAATGTTGCTGTTGTTCCCGGAGGTGCCTTTGGAGCTGATGAATACATAAGAATAAGCTATGCGACATCAATGGATAATATTGAAGAAGGGTTAAACAGAATAGAAGAATTCTGCAGTAGGATTTAAAACTCTGACCGGCGTCCAGATTGGTAAAAAAGATGTAAATGTATTTTTAATTGAAATGAATTACCAGAGACCAATATTTTTATTTTTGCTTGGAGTAAAAATTTATGATTTTTGTAATTGAAATATAGTAAAATAAAGATGAATTATTTTTACAAAGCTTTAGTGTTTACCTATTCCTGTTCAAATGCTAATATTTTAAAATAAACACTGATAAAAAGTACCCAAAGGTAAAAGTTATCTAAACTGTGATGAAATGAGGTTAGGGTCTTGAATACTACAAGATTAAAAGAATTAAATAAAGAATTAGACCGTATAGTTGATATTATTATAAAAAAATATAATCCGATAAAGATTATTCTTTATGGCTCTATTCCAAGCGGGAAAATTGATGATTGGAGCGATATTGACCTTATAGTAATAAAGAATACAGATAAATCTTTATCTGAAAAAGCTCTAAATTATGAAGAGGATATTGTTAACTTCTGTATGGGTATTTGTATTTAAAAGATTTACGGCTAAAAATATTGCATTAAAATCCAAATATTATAAATGTGATTTTATTAGGTAAAAATAAAATAATAAAAGGGATAGCTGCAGTACTGCTAATAACAGTACTTTTAACATTATTATTTACCGCATGCAGTAAAAAAGTAGATAGAGAAGCTTCCGAGGATATATCGGAAATATATGAACTTACCCATGGCAAATCTTTAAAAATAGGTGACTATGTACAGCTTGGAAACTATCAAGTTGAGGATGAAGGTTATAATCCTATATTATGGATAGTCATTGATAATAGTAGCCATTATTCAGGTTATGTTAATCCGGAAGTAGAGCATATTACGTTGCTGTCTACATGTATTATTGATTTGAGGGGTTTTGATGCCATAGAACCTGAAAATGCCAATGAATTAAGAAGGGGATATGGTAACGGAAGATACAGGACATCAAATATCAGGCAGTGGCTTAACAGCAGTGAAGGCGAAAATAGCTGGTGGGCGGCACAAAATCTTGATGATGGGGAGAATGGCACAAATAATGCAGATAAGCCGCCGTCTGATGACGGTTTTCCGGACTTTGAAGATATAGGATATGATGACAAAGAGTGTTTTTTAAAATCATTTACTGCTGATGAGTTTAATGCAATACTCGAGACTACTTTAGTTGTAGGGAAAAATGCAGTTACTGATGGCGGAGGAAGTGAGGAAGTACAGGATAGGGTATTTTTATTATCTCTCTCTGAAGTTGGTTTCGGAGATAGATCTGAAGTCGAGGAAGGAAGAGTGTTTGAGTTATTTAATAGCGACAGTTCAAGGCAGGCGGAAGTAAGTATACAGTATATCGTTAATACAAACTGTTCTGACAAACCCCCGGAGGGTGAGAATTGGCCCTGGTGGCTAAGATCGCCGGCATCCGGGTTTCCTGCTTCTGTATTTATGGTAAGTGATATTGGCGCTGCTCTTTATAGTACTGCTAATATGTGTGAAGGTTCTGTCGGTATCCGCCCTGCGCTGAATATAAAAACCAGTCTTTACTTTTCAGGATCCGGAACAAATGATGATCCATATATAATAACTGATGCTGTGGGGGACACAGCAGAAACCGGTATTTTAAAAGAAGAGGAGACAATAGAAGATGTAGACCAGGAAACCGGGGAAAGTTATGAATCAGAGGAAGTCGAGATTGTCATTGATGAAGATAAGGATCTATCTGATGGAGATAAACTGCTTCAAACTATTTGCCTTAAAGCAATTGATGATTATCCAAAGTGGACAATTGATAGCGGGAGTATGGTAGTATGGAATGGCTTGGAAAAAGAAGATAATGTTTTATCCATCCGCCAGTCTCCAGACAACCAATCAGTTGTCATACAGTCTCCTGTAGGGAAAATAGTTGATCTTGTAGTTCTTGACTTTATAGATGCGAGTACAGTTGGGTATGTGATGGTTACCAAAAATGGCAAAGGAACTATTGAACTCATGCAGTTTGACCATGGGCTAAGTAAACCTGATTATTCTATAATCTACGAGAAAGAACTGCTGGCATCAATTAGAGATATATCGTTTATAAACAGAGATGAGTTTTTAGTTTTATATGTATTAGAAAATCAAACAGAAAATAAAAATGCTGTTGTAAGCTATATAAATACTAGAAATAAAGAAGAAAAAGTTTTACTGGAATTTAATATAATGCCGGCCGATGAAGAAGATAAGACTTACGATATTCAAAAAGTATCAGTATCACCAGAAGGAACATATGCATATATTGTTTATAATTCTACTTCAAAAAAACAGGGGGAAATGGCAATCTTTGATCTTTCAAGTAGAAAGCTGATAGATGAAATAAGTCCAGTTTCAAGCGCAGTGTGGATCGGAAATACACATATACTCTATTCTTCATTAGCTGGAGGTGGAGAGGTTTTTATCTATGATGTAGAAGGCAAGAAGAGCTATAAAATGACCAGAATTAACAGGTATGCAGTAGATCTGGCATTCTGTCCTAAATCAGGTGGGGTAATTGTTTATAATACAGATTCTTTCTCTAACGAAGCCAGAGGATATGCTGTAAGCTGTAAGGATTGGAAGAAACTGGATCAGGTAGCAAACTGTATTTTTGAGACCATAGCGGATGAAGATACAGTAATTTTTTCCAGGTATGCTAATGATAAAAGCGGTGAATCTTCTGATATTATAGTTAAAGAGGGTGGATACCGGAGATTAAAGTCAAAATGGGCACTTCATCTTTCTGATGAATTTTCTACCAACTATCAAAATACTGTTTTAGCCACAGTATGGAGTAGATACTAGATATTACTATTTTATCCAGGATACTTTCCAGGTATTTTGTTTTGTTGATTTACAAATTAAAAGACTTTTTGTCCAAGCCCACGAAATTGATAATCTTATTCGTAAGAATTTGTTTTTTCATCTAAAAGTATAAAACAGTATTTACCCATATTTTTGAATTATAAATATAAAAAAACATTAAAAATTATTTCTATGACAAATTTTTTGCTAATTGAATTTTCTTTAGAAATAAACAGATGGTATAATAAGTATAAAATTTTCTTAATCTGAGAAAGAACAATGAGGTAATTTATGGCATATAAAGTAAATATTATTATAGAAAAAGATGAGTATGGTTATTATGCTTATTGTCCTGAATTAGAAGGCTGTCAATCACAGGGAGATTCATTAGAAGAAGTAATGCATAATATTAAAGAGGCAGTTGTGCTGTATTTAGAGACATTAGCTTCTGACGAGATTAAAATGCTTCTGAGTAAGGAAATTTTAACTACTTCAGTAGAGGTAACAGTTGCCTGATTTACCAAGATTAAATTTTAAAGAAGCTGAAAAATTATTATTAAAATCAGGTTTTAAATTTGTAAGAACAAAAGGAAGCCACAGGATTTATATAAAAGACAAAAAAAGAGTAGTATTACCATTTCATAGGTCAAAAATTCTTCATCCAAAAATAATAAATCAACTTTTAAGAATATTAAAAGCAAACTAAATTTACAAATATACCAAGATAACCCTATTACTAGAAGAAGCTGTTAAAATATTATCTGAAAGAAATTATAGAATGAATTCTAGTGCGATGGTTTTATTTTAAGGTTTGTTATCTCTTTTTTCTTTTGGAGATAACCAGATAAATAATTAATCCAATAACCAATACAAGAAAAGCCGAGCCAAAAATTACTATTAGAAGTAATGGAGCTTGTTTTTCAGGTTTACCAACTTGCGGTTCTTCAGTTGCATTACTATTTGATATAGAAGTTGCTTTTTCTGGTTCTGGTTCTATTATCTCAGTACATTCTATTTCTTCAGCGTTGTCAACTATTGTCTCAAAAAAGTAAACAGAACCGGAAGTTCCTGCGGCGATATATTTACCATCAGCAGAGATATCAATTTCACCCACAAATTCATTTAAT
Source organism: Actinomycetota bacterium (assembly GCA_016783995.1). The sequence goes on along the minus strand of JADHVN010000037.1, from coordinate 3,690 downwards.
TCAAATTCATAGTTTTGGGATGGATTGTTCCTATCAAAAATATGCACTTTATTGTCCGTACCGCCAACCGAAATATAACTGCCGTCATCAGCAATATCCAATGCTCCTAAACTGACATTTTTTATATTCCAGGAGTTAATTGGTTGATTGGAGTCCTTTGAAAAAATATACACATTGCCCCCGAACATAGTGGCTGCGCCGATATATCTGATATCAGGTGTAAATCCTAGTGCCCGCACTGAAGCATTATCTGGTGTGGGGAATTCCCAAACGGGTTCTTTAGAGTCTCTGGAAAATAAAAATACTGCACCATCGCTTGATTCTGAGCCAAAGACAGCAAAAGAGCCATCAGCAGAAATTATAGATTCGTCAACAGGAGAATCTCTGGTTAACATTTCAGAACGCATCAAAGGCTCATTTGAATCTCTTGAAAAGATATAAGCCCGGCGGTCCGGACAGCCGGTAGCGGTAGCAATATAGGATCCATCGTCTGAAAGTGATACATCATGAAAGTTTCCTATGGTTTGATATTTCCAGAGAGGTTCTTTTGAATCAGCTTTCCATAAAATCAACACATCATACGCCTGACTTTGTCCTTCTTGTGAGATACCAGATTCTCCTCCTCCGGCCATAGCAGAAGCCATATATTCTCCATCAGAGGATATGGCTACATTATAAGCTCCTCCTGCAACCTGGCCTTCTGCAGAATATTCCCATAACGGTTTATTGGAATCTTTATTAAATAATAATGCTTGGCTGCCAATGACGGCAAAGATCTTCTCACCGTCAGCAGAGATATCAATTCCGCCTTTTACATCACCCCCGATTTCTAAACCTGTATCTGCTTCATAAATCCATAAAGGATCAGATTTATTTGTATCAAAAAGATAAATATGATAGGAACTTTGGGCAGCCAGATATTTTCCGTCATCTGAAAGAGATACTCCGCCAATCCATTCTTTGCCTGTTTTATATCGCCAGATGACCTCACTTTTTTCTTTACCAATCAGGACTATTTCGTTTTTACTAAAATCACTGGAAAATAATACAGGTCCATTATCCGGTGAATCAATTATTGAGTCACGGGCCTTACCAGTTCCATTAGAAGCCTCAAAATAATAAAAATTTGCCCCGATTTTATTTGGGACAAATTTATAAATATATTTAACTCCTTCTTTATAATTATTATCAGCAGGATTTTCCTTTTCCATATCAATCATTTCACTGTTAAAATAGATTTTTACATATTCCGGAGCACGGCCTTTTTCGTCTTTATAGATGACTGAATAAGTATAACGCATACAAACCGGGCCCCAAAAAGGGTAGACTTTTCCATTGTCAAGAATTGGAGCATTTTTTGTTTCTTCGGGTGTTAATTGGGGAATTTGAATAATTTCACCAGTATCAATTTTAGTTTCTGCCAAGCTCACAATTGTTAGCAGCAGGATACATAAAACAAAGAAAATAGTTATAATTTTTCTCATATTATAATTCTAGACCAAAAAATTTAATTTGAACAGAAAATCAACCGGCAAGTAAAACAACAGAGTCAGTCTTAGACTTTAAAGATCTTTTATTGTATTTTTTTATTTTAGTTATTTATCAAAATTATTATTCGAAAGGATACGCTGGTTTTTTTAAGATGTATAAATTGATAATCTTAAACACAACTTTTAGATATTTCATGATTTTGAACTATTTAAAAATATATGTTTATAATGATATTAATTACAGAAATAATACTGGAATATTAGAATAGGAAATTAAAAGACCTAATTTGTCAAAATGATCATAAAAAAACATCATTCCTGGGATTTAAATTACAAGGCAGCAATTGAGCTTCAGAAGGAGCTTTTCAAAGAAGTTATCCTCTGTGACAGGTTTAAAAGTGTCAGAAAAATTGCAGGGGTAGATGTCAGGTTTCTAAAAGAATTAAATAAATTTGTATGTGCTGTCCTTATTTTTTCTTATCCATCTCTTGAAATAATAGAAGAAAAATACTGCCAGGCTGAACCGCATTTTCCCTATATACCAGGGTTACTGTCTTTCAGGGAAGGACCTGTGGTAGAAAGATGTTTTGGGCAAATTGAGGATATCCCTGATCTTGCTTTTTTTGACGGACATGGCTACTCACACCCAAGAAGGCTGGGTCTTGCTTCACATATGGGAATTATTTTAAATCTGCCTTCAATTGGTTGCGCAAAGAAAAAACTTTGTGGACAGTATGATGATTTATCTCTGAATAAAGAGAAGGGGAGTTATTGTCATATTACTGAAAGCGATGAAATCATTGGCGCTGCTGTAAGAACCAGGTATGATACAAAGCCTGTATTTGTTTCTGTTGGAAATAAAATCTGTCTTGAAACTGCAATAAAATATACATTATCTGTATCTAAATTCAGAATACCCGAGCCTACTAGACTTGCTCATAATTATTTAAACTCTATTGCAGCAAATTAATCCTTCAGGACAGCTATTGCAAAATTAGAAGAGATTAAAAAGGATTTCAATAAAAAATTGTACAATGTTTTCATAGGAGGAATATTAGTATAAGATAGTTATTGATGACGAGTGTAAATCTTAGGAAGGAGGCGAGATGAAAAAGATTCTTAGTGGCAGTTCAGTGTGGATGGTCTCTCTGTTATGAACTCATTTAAGCAGCTATCTGATGCTGTGGTATAACTGGAGCACTTGAAAGCATATAATCAAGATAACAAAGTGGGGCTTTCCTATAATCAACATAATCTACCGCAGGAGGACACTGTTGTCTATTGTGCTAACTTTTTAGTAGTAAAGTGATAAATTATAATTCTATTTCCTGTTTTTCAACCTGAACTTTTCGATAATGGTAAAATTTTGCCTTGTATAAAATAATCATTATAACCCAGGCAAAAAGTGCAAATATCATATTTAATACGAGAAAATAAAATTGAAGTATTCCAAATAAAATAAAAGCAGGAATTAATAGGATTAAATTTTTAATATTTTCAGGTAATTCGTTAACTTTTTTGTTTAAAAGTCTTGCATATACCTCTCCCATGGTTTCCTGGCTTTGTATTTTAATTCCCAAATTTTCAGATAAATTTTTCCTGTATTTGCTTAAAAGATAAGGATTTGCAGTTGGGGTCAGCCTTTTTACTTCATTTACAAATAACTCCCTGAATTCATCATCTCTCATATATTCAATCATACTTACTTCTTCTAAATTATATATACCCTTGTCCCTTAGATAATCAATAATTGCTCCTGATGATTTTTCCATATCTAAAAGAGGTTTTATTTCTTCTTCTTCTTCTTCTTCACTTCTTACAAATGGAAGCCCCACAATGGTACTAATAACAATAAATTCATCTACGCTCATCTCCATATCGTAAATGGGTAAAGGTAAAAATTTGACCATAGTTTTGCCAGAGATACCACCTATCTTTTTAATATATTCCTCTTTTATTTGTATATTTCCATAACTATCCAGCAAAGGAGAGTTAAAACAAAATAGCACTGAAAATAAAATAGCAAAGATAATCAGAATTACAGGACCCGCTTTCAATACAGCTTTTACAGGATGAAATACTATATTGTTTTTTCTCTCATATATTAGATTTTTATTGGTTAAATTAATCCCACCAAAAAGCATCAAGCAAACTACAACATAGCTAATAATAGCAGGTACATTTACCCATAACTCCTGTT
>JADHVN010000036.1 GCA_016783995.1 Actinomycetota bacterium | reverse complement strand
GCATCCAGAGTTCCATATATTGAATCATATTTCAGGAGATGGGCAAGAATTTTTGAATCAAAAAGATCATTTATAGCTACAACATCAATATTACCATCTTTATCATACTTTAATTTTGCCCTTAAAAACTGCCTCCCTATTCTTCCAAAGCCATTGATTCCTACTCTTATTGCCATTCTATTCCCCCTTTACTAAAACATAATAATCAAAGATTTTAAACATATTTTATACAAATATAAAATACTTCTAATTAAATATAAACCGTGTAATTTTAACAAATTTACTTAAATCAATAAAGCAAATTTTTACAAAAATTTTATAAAAAAACATCTCTTATTTGTTTTAGAAACGTAAGTTATTTCTGATAAGATTAATTATTTTTACCAATATCTTTATGGAATAATTTTATAGAATAACCTTTTAATTTTAAATATTCATATATCTTATCAGATATTACTACTGAACGGTGTTTTCCACCTGTACATCCTATGCCAATACCTAAATAGCTTTTCCCCTCTGCAATATAATTAGGAATTAAAAAGTCCAGCATCTTTTCAAACATACGCAGAAATTCCTTTGTTTCTTCCCGGCATAAGACAAAATCAATCACTTTTTTATTTCTTCCATCCACATCCTTTAATTCCTCATTATAAAATGGATTTGGCAGGAATCTCACATCCATCACAATATCCACACTTTCAGGTAATCCATATTTATACCCAAATGAAGTAATTGATATCTGTAGAAGCTTACTCTTTTCAACATCACTCATCATGCATTCTGTTATAGCCATCCGCAGCTCTTTTGAATTTAATAGTGAGGTATCTATTACAACATCAGCTATTTCTCTGAGCCTGTCCATTTTTTCAATTTCTCTTTCAATTCCACTCCCAAGATTGCCATTCTCAACTAACGGATGCTTTCTCCTGGTTAAAGAATATCTTTTTACTATTGCGCTCTTAGAGGCTTCTAAAAACAGGATTTTATATTCTATTTTTCTCTCATTAAGCTTATCCAGAGTCTTGTATATTTCATCAAAAAAATACCCGCTTCTTAAATCTATTGCAAAGGCTACTTTGTTAATATTCCTGTCCTCCATAGAGAAATAATCAATAAGATTCAATAAAAGATGAGCCGGTAAATTATCTATGCAATAATAGCCCGCATCCTCAAAGTATTTAAGGGCTTCTGTCTTTCCAGCTCCAGATAATCCGGTAATTATAACTATTTTTATCTTACTTTCTATTTTTCCTTTCTTTGTAATCATATTTCTTTTTTTAGAATATCAGAACATACACTTAAAATATATACTATTTTAATCTTTTTTATCTTTTTTTCCTCTAAAGAAAATAATTTTAGAAACCACTATACTGATAATGCTGATAACTATAGAGCTCCAGACATATCCCCAGAAACCCTCTATTTCCAATCCTTTAATAATTGAATCTACAATCCATAACATACCCGCATTTATAATAATATTGAAAAGTCCCAGAGTTAATATATTAATGGGCAGAGATAAGATTTTAACAATAGGCTTAACCAGTAGATTGAATAAACCCAGAAGTAAACCAGCCAGAAAAGCAATCTTAAATTTATCCCAGGTAGTATCTCCTGATATATATATAAATGGTAAAAAATATGAAGCAACTGCTATAGAAAAAGTAAGTATCACCCAATCTAAAAACCATTTTAGCAAATTGGCCACCTTATCCTTTATCTATGGATATTTCTATATATATTAGTTGCATCTTTATAATTTAATCCCTTTATATTCATCAAATCCTTTATGGTCTTGCTTTTTAACTCTTCAATTGAGCTTATATTTTCAAAAATATATTTCTTCTTTTTTTCTCCTATACCCTTTATCCCGTCCAGCAGAGAATCAGTCATACTCCTACCCCTTAACCGCCTGTGATAGTTTACAGCAAACCTGTGAGCTTCATCCCTGACCTTTATAAGAACGCGCATATAATTATCACTTAAATCGAGCTTAATCCCATCAGGATATTTGCTGCAGAATATTGTTTCTTCTTTTTTTGCAATGCTGATGATATCAATATCCTGTATTTTTCTTTCACTTATTAATTTACTTGCAATATTAAATTGTGCCTTGCCGCCATCGATTATTATTAAATCAGGTTTTTCATAGAAGCTGTTTCCTTTTTTTATTTCCCCACCTTCCAGATACCTTAACCTTCTGGTGACAATTTCTCCCATCATTCTGCAATCATCCTGACCGGCTACAGTTTTTATTTTAAAATATCTATAATCATTCGTTAATGGTTTACCATCCAGAGCAACAGACATTGATCCCACAGGGAATGTATCCTTTAGATTGGAAATATCAAAACATTCTATTCTTCTGGGAATATTCACCAGTCCAAGAACTTTCTTTAACTTGACAAAGTTTTTATAAATCTTACTGTGCCCGGTATTTTTCTCAAACTTTTTTTTCTCCAGGTATAACTTTGAATTTCTTACTACCATCTCCATTATTTTTTTCTTCTCACCAATCTTTGGAACACTTATTTCAATCTTTCCACCTTTCTTTTCAGTCAGCCACTTTGATATCAATTCTGTGTTTTTAATCTCAAAAGGACAGAAAATCTTAGAGGGAATATCGTTTATATTTGAATAATAATTTTCAATAAAGCTGGATAAAATTTCTTCATCATTAAAATATCTGGTGTTATTTATAGTAAAATTACTAACAACTGCCAGTACTCCTGATCTATAAGTAAATAGACTTATAACTGCGTCAACTTCATCTCTGGCAGTAGAAATAAAATCCCATGTACTTTCAGCGGTAAAGAATATTTTTTGGTCCTTATGAAGTTTATTAATATCCTCTATTTTATTCCTAAGTTCTGCTGCTTTTTCAAATTCTCTATTCTTTGAATACTGCTCCATTTTTGCTTTTAACCAGTCAATAATAGTTTTATCTTTTCCCTTTAGAAATAGCATTATAAAGTCAATATTCTTGCGATATTCTTCTTGAGAAACATTGCCATCACACGGAGCCGGGCATAATTTAATATGGTAATTGAGACAGGGCATATTTGTACCTTTACCTGGCCTGACTTTCTTGCAATCCCTTATCTGAAATATTCTTCTCAAATATTCAAGAGTTTTTCTTACAGCTCCTGCATCAGTATAAGGCCCGAAATATTTTGCACCCTTAATGTTTCTATCTCTGGTTAAAAACACTCTTGGAAATTTTTCGTTAACTGTAACCGCAATAAACGGATATGACTTATCATCCTTTAAATCTATATTATATTTTGGTTTATTTTTCTTAATTAGACTACCTTCAAGTATTAGTGCTTCTGTTTCATTATCTGTGACTATATAATCTATGGATTTAATTCTTTTTGCGAAATCTAAAGGCTTAGCATATAAAAAATTATCACTTCTATCTTGAAAATAGCTTTTTACACGGCTGTAAAGATTTTTTGCTTTACCAATATAGATGATTTTGCCTTTAGAATTTTTAAAAATATACACTCCGGGCTTCTTCGGCAGTATCTTTAAAAGTTCCTTTATTTTATACCCCTGATAATTATTTTCATTTATTTTTTTATCTACTGCTACCGTATTCATACAGTTGTTCCTTAACCAAATTTTTATCCATATACATCTTTAGAAAATTTCCTGTGTAAGAATTTTTGTTTTCTGCCACTTCTTCTGGAGTCCCCTGAGCAATAATTCTTCCGCCTTTATTTCCCCCTTCAGGCCCAAGGTCTATAATATAATCAGCAGTTTTAATCACTTCAAGATTATGCTCGATTACCAGCACAGTATTTCCTGCATCAACTAATCTTTTCAATATTGCCAGTAACTTATTTATATCATCAAAATGCAGTCCGGTAGTGGGCTCGTCCAGCAAATATAAAGTATTGCCTGTACTCTTTTTTGAAAGTTCTGTAGAAAGTTTAACCCTCTGTGCCTCTCCGCCTGATAAGGTTGTAGAAGACTGCCCTAATTTAATATACCCCAAACCTACATCATTAATTAATTCCAGTTTTTTACTGATTCTTGGAATGTTTTTAAAAAAGTTCATGGCTTCTTCAACAGTCGTATTCAGAACATCATCAATATTTTTTCCTTTGTACTTTATTTCTAAAGTTTCACGGTTAAATCTCCTTCCTTTACAAACTTCACAGGGGACATAAATATCAGGTAAAAAATGCATCTCTATTTTAATAAGACCATCCCCGTTACAAGCTTCACATCTTCCACCTTTTACATTAAAACTAAATCTGCCCGGCTTATAGCCTTTAGTTTTGGAATCATGCGTTTTTGAAAACAACTCCCTGATATAGGTAAAAACACCTGTATATGTTGCTGGATTTGAGCGTGGAGTCCTTCCTATCGGTGACTGATCAATAACAATCACTTTATCCAGATTCTCGTAATTGAGTATTCCGTCATGCGCACCGGCACTGCGGTTTGTTCTCATCAGCAAATTGGAAAGAGACGGATATAATATTTCATTTATAAGAGTGCTTTTACCAGAGCCGGAAACTCCGGTTACTGCAACTAATTTTCCTAAATCTATATGGACATCAATGTTTTTTAAGTTATGTTCCCTGGCACCTTTAATAATTATATATTTACCGCTTCCGTTCCTCCTTATTTCGGGTATCGGTATAAATCTTTTTCCGCTCAGATATTTTCCGGTTATGGATTTATCACAGTTATATATACCATCCAGTTTTCCGCTGAATACAATTTCTCCACCATGTATGCCGGCTCCTGGTCCTATGTCAACTACAAAATCTGAATTTCTTATGGTTTCCTCGTCATGTTCTACTACTATTATGGTATTTCCCAGATCTCTTAGACGCTTCAGGGCATTTATTAACTTTTTATTATCTCTCTGGTGAAGACCGATACTTGGTTCATCAAGTATGTATAGAACTCCTACCAGTCCTGACCCGATCTGCGTGGCCAATCTTATCCTCTGGGATTCACCTGCTGATAAAGTGCTGGATTTCCTATCCAGAGTCAGGTAACTAAGCCCCACATCTTTTAAAAAATTCAGGCGTTCGATAATTTCTTTAATCAGTCTTTCACCTATTATTTTTTCTCTTTCAGTCAGTTTAAGCGATCTTAACCACTCAATACCCTCTTCAATTGTTTTTTCACAAAAGTCAGCTATAGATAACGAACTAATTTTAACTGCCAGGATTTCCTGCCGGAGTCTTTTACCGTTACATCCACTGCATGGTCTGCTGCTTATCATTTTCTCTATTTTAATTCTTTGACTCTCAGATTCTGTCTCCAGATATCTTCTACTCAAATTATTGGAAAGACCCTCAAATTTTAGATAGTAATGTCTTAATTTACCCTTATAATTTATATAACTAATTTTTATCCGTTTTCCATCAGTCCCATATAAGATTATCTTTTTTGCATATTCATCAAGATTCTTAAAAGGAGTATTTAAATTGAACTCATATTCTTCAGCCAGACTTCTCATTAACTGGGAATAATAATTTGAATAACTCATATTAAAGAAAGGAATAGCCCCATCCATTATACTTAACTCAGGATGCTCTACAATTAAATCAGTATCTATTTCCTTACTTATACCCAGACCGCCACACTCCCTGCAGGCTCCATAAGGGCTATTAAAAGAAAACATCCTGGGGGTAAGTTCCTCAAAATCTATTCCACAATCTACGCAGGAAAAATTTTCTGAAAAGCTGTGTATCTCTCCGGAATCCAGCAGTTGAATATATACAACGCCGCTGCTTTCTTTAAGCGATATTTCAATATCTTCAGAAAGCCTTTTTTTTATATCCGGTTTTATTTTTAGTCTGTCAACTATAACTTCAATATTATGTTTAACGTTTTTATCTAATTTAAAATCAAAGTCTTCCTCTAGTTCATAAACCCTGCCGTCTATTCTGACTCTTGCATATCCGCTCTTCTTGACATTTTCGAAAGTCTTTATATATTCACCCTTTCTGCCCCTTATAATAGGTGAAAGGACCTGGAATTTCATTCCTTCAGGTAATTCCATTACTCTATCCACTATTTGATCTACTGTCTGTCTGGTTATGAGCTTACCGCACCTATAACAATAAGGTATCCCAATTCGAGCGTATAGAACCCTGAGATAATCATATATCTCAGTAATAGTTCCTACTGTAGACCTAGGATTTTTAGAAACACCTTTCTGATTTATGGATACTGCTGGTGACAGACCCTCTATTAAATCAACATCAGGTTTTTCCATCTGTCCCAGAAACTGTCTTGCATAAGAAGAAAGTGATTCTACATATCTTCTCTGTCCTTCAGCATAAATGGTATCAAATGCCAGTGATGATTTTCCCGATCCGCTTACGCCGGTGAAAACTATAAGCTTGTTTCTAGGGATTCTTAAATTTATATTTTTAAGATTATGCTCCCTGGCACCCTTTATTATTATTTCTTCTTTCATAAGTATTATCTTTTAACCTCTATATTAGTTATTTTTTTTATCCTCTTTATTTCATCCCTGATAGCAGCAGCCTTTTCAAAATTCAATTCCCTTGCTTCCAGATACATTTCCTCTTCCAGGCCACTTATTATAGTAGCTGCTTTAGAAGGGTCCATATCCAGCAATTTATATTCGCTGAATCTTTTTTTCTGTTCACTAACTTTAAAATCAGCTCTCACTTCCTTTTTGGTCTTTATCCCTCTGTTATATAATATGTCAGATATGGTTTTATTTATAGTTTTCGGTGTAATATTATGCTTCTTATTATATTCAATTTGCAGGTCTCTTCTCCTGTCGGTTTCAGATAGTGCATTTTTTATGGCATTAGTTATATCATCAGCATACATTATAACTTTTCCGTTAACATTTCTTGATGCCCTTCCAATAGTCTGTATAAGTGATATTTCTGACCTTAGAAACCCCTCTTTGTCTGCATCTAATATGGCAACCAATGATACTTCCGGGAGATCCAATCCTTCCCTCAGTAAATTTATTCCCACCAGCACATCAAATTCTCCAGTCCGTAGCCCCCTTAATATTTCCACTCTTTCCAACGTATCTATAGTGGAATGTAAATACCTGACTTTAATTTTTTTACCCGACAGATAATCAGTAAGGTCTTCTGCCATTCTTTTAGTGAGAGTAGTTACCAGAACCCTTTCACTTCTACTCACAACTTTCTTTATCTCATATATTAGATTATCTATCTGACCTCTTGTTTTTCTTACAGAGACTTCTGGATCTACTAGCCCGGTAGGCCTTATTATTTGTTCCGCTATCTGACTGCTCACTTTTCTCTCGTAAAGACCCGGTGTAGCTGAAGTAAATATTACTCTACTGACTTTTAATTCAAATTCTTCAAATTTTAATGGTCTATTATCTAAAGCTGAAGGAAGTCTAAATCCATAGTCTACCAGAGTTTGTTTTCTTGAGCGATCACCTTCATACATTCCTCTTATCTGAGGAATTGCAATATGTGATTCATCAATAACCACGAGAAAATCATCAGGAAAAAAATCCAGTAAGGTATTAGGTGCTTCTCCTGGTTTTTTTCCTAATATATGCCTTGAATAATTCTCAATACCACCACAAAATCCTAATTCTTCTATCATTTCCATATCATATCTTGTTCTTGATTCTATTCTCTGAGCTTCAAGCAGCTTATTCTGGTTTTTAAAATACTTTATTCTTTCCCCAAGTTCTTCTTCAATGGTCTCCAGAGCCCTGTCAACCCATTCCACAGTTGCTAAAAAATGAGTGGCTGGCGATATAATATATGCTTCTTTCTCTTTGTAAATCTCTCCTGACACAGGATTAAACTCGACAATTCTTTCTAATTCATCTCCTAAAAGCTGCACTCTTACAGCCTTGTCCTGATATGCCGGGAATATTTCAATGGTATCCCCTTTGACTCTGAATTTACCATTAACAAAATCATAATCATTTCTTTCGTATCTTATATTGATCAACCTATCTATTATCTCCTCTCTTGGAAATTCTTCTCCCGGCCTTAAAATAATTCTCTGTCTTCCGTATTCGGAAGGTGATCCCAGACCATATATACAGGAAACGCTTGCAACTGCTATAACGTCATTTCTGGTATAGAGAGAATTAGTGGTGGATAATCTTAACTTTTCTATTTCTTCATTTATAGAAGTATCTTTCTCAATATACATATCCTTGCCGGGGAGATATGCTTCCGGTTGGTAATAGTCATAATAGCTTACAAAGTATTCTACTGCATTATTCGGGAAAAATTCCTTGAACTCGTTACAAAGCTGAGCTGCAAGTGTCTTATTGGGAGCCAGAACCAATGTTGGAAGCTGAACATTCTGTATCACATTTGCTATTGAATAAGTCTTTCCGGAACCAGTAACTCCCAGTAAACTTTGAAATTTAAAATTATCTTTAATGCCTTTCGTCAGCTGGCTAATAGCCTTATTCTGGTCCCCCTGAGGAGAATAATTGGATACTATTTTAAATTTAGAATCAAGCATACCATATGCTGTGTTTTTTATTTATACTTAAATATTTTTAAAAATTTTTTCTACTTTTTTTAACAAACTCTCTTTAGAGTTATTATTATTAATAATAAAATTCACTTTCTTTCTATTTATTTTTATATGCTGTCCTTCTATTCTTAATTCTACATCATCATCTAGAAAATTTTTATTCTTTAGAAAGATTTCTCTTCTCCCGTCAGAAGTATCAACCAGAATAATATGATCGCACATTAGATCCAATTTACAGTCAAATAATATTGCTGCTTCTATTATTATATAATTTTTATCCCGGTTTTCATTTAAAATATTTTTCACTTCACTTCTAATTAAAGGAAACATTAATCTGTTCAATTTCTCCAGTTCCGTTTTGCTGGAAAAAACTTTTTCTGCTAAAGATTTATAAATTAAATCCCCATCGGAATTAAAAACTTCATCTCCAAATATTTTTCTAAGTTCATTCAGGATTTCGGGATTTTTTGAATAGATGTTTTTTGCTACTTTATCTACATCCAATATCAGGGTATTTTTCTTTATTTTTTTTATATATCTGCTTACCGTGCTTTTACCCGAAGCAATCCTGCCCGTAATTCCTAAGACTACTATTGTATATTCCTCCTGCTAATTTAATAATTTAATGAGTTCCTGTCTGGACAAAGAAGATTGTAATTAATGTAAAAAAGATAATAATATCTAACGGTTTTTCTAAAACATTATTGTGGTTCTAAGCAATTTTAAGGCATAAATTTGAACGGCTGAAATATACTATTCTATATTGGCTTCTTCTTTCATTTCTTTCAATATTTCTTTTATTTGCCTTTTTTTATTGGATTCTTTATCTAAAACTTCTTTTTTTTCACTCTTTTCTTCTGTTTTTGAATCTTTAACCTTTTTTTCTTCTTCTTTATCTTCAACTGGATTCTCAACTTGCTTAACACTGAAAGCCATTCTTCTCTTATCAAAATCTATATCAATAATTCTAACCATCAGCTCATCCCCGATTTTCGCAACATCACTTGGCTTCTTTACCGGTTCCAGACTTAATTCAGATATGTGCACAAGACCTTCAAGGCCTTCCTCTATCTGTACAAATAATCCGAACTTTACTATTCTAGTCACTTTACCCTTTACCACATCTTTTACGGAATAATCTTTTATTCTTTCCAACCAGGGATCCTTTTGGGTTTGCTTTAAACCCAGAGATAGTCTTTGCTTTTCATAATCAATACCTAATATCTCTACATCTACTTCTTGATTAACATTAACCACTTCCGAAGGATGCTTTACATGATTCCAGGAAAGTTCAGATATATGTACCAGACCATCAACACCACCTACATCAACAAAAGCCCCGAAATCTGCGATACTGGTAATTGTACCTTTTTTTATCTGACCGATTTCCATACTATTGAGTATTTCTTTTCGTTGTTCTTTTCTCTCATCTTCTATAATAACTTTCCGGGATAGGACAACATTATTTCTATGTCTATCGACTTCAATAATTTTACATACACATCTTTCACCAATATAGGACTGGAGATCTTTAGTTTTTCTAACATCTATTAATGATGCCGGTAAAAATCCCCTCAAGCCTATATCTACAATCAGGCCTCCTTTGACACACTCTATAATCTCACCTTCAACAATATCGCCATTCTCATATATTTTCTCTATCCTATCAAAATTTTGCTCTACTTCAGCTCTTTTTTTTGATAGTATGAGGCGGCCATCTTGATCTTCCTTCTGAATTACCATTATCATTATTTCATCATCAACCTTCAGGACATCTTCAGGTTTTACATCATTTCTTATTGATAGCTCACTCAGGGGTATAACTCCTTCTGATTTAAAGCCCACATCAACTAAAACTTCGACTTTATCGATCTTTACTACCTTACCCTTAACCACATCACCATCATTCAAATTAACCATAGTGAGATCATAATTGGGAACCAGCTCACCATTTTCATTTTTTATCATATAGTTGTCATTTGTTAGTTTGTTATAAATATTATTCTCAATCATATTTTTATAAATCAATCTCCTTTTTTAATACTCGAAAAGGATAGCATGCAAGAAAAGAATAATCAATATTATAAAATATTTTTTTAAATATACCAATTCTTGCCAGTTTTTATATCCACTCTAAGTTTTACTTTTAAACTCACACAATTTTCCATTGATTCTATCACTATTTTTTTAATTTTTTCTAAATCCCTTTTCTTTAATTCCAATACCAGTTCATCATGAACATGAAGTATTATGTTACTGTCTATGTTATTTAATTTTAATTTGTTAAAAAGAATTACAGTAGAAAGTTTCATTATATCTGCAGCACTCCCCTGTATGGGAGTATTTACTGCAAATCTCTCTCCCAGACTTCTTATTCTAACATTACTGCTTCCCAGCTCTTTTAAGTATCTTTTTCTACCAAAAATTGTGGTGGTGTAACCTTTTTTGTATGCATCATCTATTAAAAATTTTAAATACTTTTTCACCCCGGGGTATCTATCAAAATACTTCTGAATATATTCTTTAGCCTCCTCTTCCGAGATAGAAAGCCTGCTCTTCAGACCATATTCAGTCATTCCATATATTATCCCAAAATTTATAGCTTTTGCCTTTCTTCTTAAAGTAACATCAACATCATCATAACTTACTCCGAATATCTCTGATGCTGTGCGGGTATGTATATCTTCTTTCCTGTTAAATGAACCCGATAGATTCTCATCCCCTGATAAGTGCGCCAGCACCCTCAACTCAATTTGAGAATAATCTGAAGCCAGAATCAAATCATAGCCTTTTCCAGGTATGAAAGCTTTTCTTATCTGTCTTCCATAATCAGTTCTTACGGGAATATTTTGCAGGTTGGGGTCACTGCTGCTTATCCTTCCGGTAGACGTTCCTAATTGATTGTATGTAGTATGGACTCTCAAGTCTTCAGGATCTATCAAGGCGGGCAGGACATCAATATAAGTATTTTTTAGTTTGGTCTTTTCCCTGTAATCTAATATTTTTTTTATTATGGGAGAGCTGTCATAAATAGCTTTAAGAGCACCTGCATCTGTAGAAAATCCGGTTTTAGTTTTTTTTGTGACCGGAAGGTTCAGCTTTCCATAAAGAATCCCCGACAGTTGCTGTGAAGAATTTATATTAAACTCCTCATCGCAAAGCTTATAAATTTCTTTCTCAAGTCTTCCTATATCCAGCTCATATTCCTCAATTAAACTGCTTAGATACTCTTTATCTATATTAACACCTGTATATTCCATCTCAGCCAGTACCTGTATAAGCGGCTCTTCTATCTGCCAGTATAACTTATCCAGTTTTTCCTTTTTTATCTTTTCAAGTAATCCAGTCTCAATTTTTTTATATAGACTTAATCTT
>JADHVN010000035.1 GCA_016783995.1 Actinomycetota bacterium | reverse complement strand
GGTTTTATATTTTTTTATTTTTTAAAAGATACCAGCGTATTTATAATTGATAAATTTAGAATACTCCAGGGAGTTTTTGGAATTCGCCAGTACCAGGAGGGTATGTCTTTTAATTATGTTTTTTTAGCCATTCTTTTTGGAAATCTTCTGTCAACTCTTGGATATTTTACCCTGGGTTTTTTAAAAGCTTCACTCCCTATAAGTTTTATAACAGGAGTTTTTATGGTTATTTTTCTGTTCACAGGGACAATAAAACATGGAACTTCCATTCCTATGGAAGTTATATTGCTTTCTTCTATTGAAATGTTTTATAGAGTTACGGCTTTAACAACCGGAGAATATATAAATAAAAATAGGTTTAAGAATAAAGCTATTCCCATAACTTCTATTGTTATTATATTTATTATGTTTATTTCTGCAGTTTTTTATGAATTATACCAGATTTTTTAAGTAATAATCCACCTTTTTTATAAAGCCTCCTCTTCCATCTAAAGCTATTAAAAACTAACTTGAAGAATTTAATGGTATCTTTAAAAGGATTAACTTTGCTGACAAAATTTTTATGATAAATAGTACTGATAGGTATATTTTTTATATTATATCCAAGCCAGCTTGCCTTGATTATTATTTCTGGTTCGGTATCAAAGTTTTTAGTTTCAAGTTTGATATTCTTTAAAGCTTTTGTACTTATATATCTGAACCCGGACTGCACATCACTGACTCTTATGCCTGCAATATTGGAAATAACCCATGAAGTAAAGACATTTGTAGCCAATCTTATAAAGGGCATGTTTTTAGTATTGCCCAGCCTGTCTCCAATTATTAAATCTGGATTTTCTTTTTCTATTACTTTAAGAAAATTTTTAATTTCACTCGTCTTATGCTGTCCATCTGCGTCAATAGTTATAACCCCGGTATAATTATTCTTAATAATATAACTAAAGCCGGTCTTAAGTGATTGCCCCTTACCTTTATTTACGGCATGTCTGAGTGGTATTATTTTAAAATTTTTAGGAACTGGAATTGATTTTACCGCTTCTAAGGTATTATCAGTCGAACCATCATCAACAATGATTATATCCAGTCTGTATTTAAGACAATCTTCAATCACTCCTTTAATATATTTCTCTTCGTTGTAAGCTGGGATAAGAATTGCAATTCTAGTATTGTTGTTTTTCTTTTTTAATTTTATATTACTGGATTTCATATTTAATACTTTTATCTTATAAGAAATTTTTTAAGGATGATATATTTTAGTGTCTGTAATCAAAATATCAACTTTTATATCATGTTCCGATACAGGGATACTGTCGACCACCTGAATATCAAAACAAAGTGCTATCTTTTTTACTCCTTCGGGGATATGTAGAAGGAGTTTATCATAATATCCTCCTCCATATCCTAAACGGTTCAAGTTCTTATCGAAACTTATTCCAGGAACGACAACCAAATCAATATCTGAAATTTTAGCAGGTCTGCATAAGCCAGGGGTAGGTTCCATTATGCCATAAGCTCCTCTCTCCAACTGTTTTTTTAAATTGTCTACATAGAAGAGCTTTAATTCCTGGTCATGAATTCTGGACAGGATTATATTTTTTTTGTTTTCCAGTGCCTGCCTGATGATTATGGTAACATCAATCTCACTTCTAAAAGGATAGAAGATTAAGATATTGTTTGAATTATTATAGTAAGCAGTGCCAAAAAATTTTTCTGCTATTATTTTACTTCTTTTTTTTCTATCCCAGATTGGGAGGCTGTTCCTTTTATTTTGAATTCTTTTTCTGATATCTCTTTTAAAAAGACTGGTTCTCTCAGATTCATTATCATTCTTCATAGAAAATTATACATAAACCTCCTGGTCCCAGATGTGTTCCCACTACAGTACCGATATCCACCCTTAATATTTTTTTTGGATTGAATGTCTCTTTTATTCTATCATACATTTCTGCTCCATCTTCTTTTGCATCCGAATCTCCTATGGATACTACAAGGTTTTGGGGATTTTTTACCATAGTTTTCATAGAATTAATAAGCTCGGTTTTAGCCTGATTCCATCTTCTGGCGGTTTTAAATTGAGATACCTCACCATCGTGAAGAGTAAGTATGGGTTTAATTTCTAAAAGTGAAGCAATAAGCCCTTTTGCCTTTCCTATCCTTCCACCTTTTTTTAAATATTCCAGTGTGCTGGGTACGAATAATACTTTAATCTTTGGTTTTAAGTCATATATACCTTTTAAAATCTCTTCTTTTGATTTGCCCTCCTGTGCCAGTTGGGCTGCCTTCAATACTAAAAAACCCAATGCCATACTAACATATTCGGAATCAATTATCTCTATATCCTTGTCAGGCAGTTCTTTTTTTGCCATCCCTGCAGAATTTATAGTACCTGACATCTTTTTTGATATATGAATAGAAATTATACTGTCATTTGTCTTAAGGATATCTGTATATGTTTCTATAAAATACTTTGGAGATGGCACGGTAGTGGTGGGCAGTTTTTCAGATGACCTGATTTTCTTGTAAAACTCGCTTATGGTTATCTCTTTTCCATCATCTAAAAAACTTTCCTTATCAAAAATTACTGAAAGGGGTACGACTTTTATATCCAATTCTTTTACCATATCTTTTGGTATGTCGGAAGTACTATCGGTAATTATTGCTACTTTACTCATTTTTTCCTCCTTCTTTAAATTTCTAATTATTATTTAACAATTATAATTTATGCTTTTTTTAAAATAATTTCAATTAAATTCGCAAACCTTTTACCTATAAAAATTTCTTTTTTAAAACCGTCAGAGTGACTGAACTTTTTTTCTTTATTTTTATTTTCAAATTCAGGTTGATTTGACCTTTTTATGTTTCTTATATGCGATAGCCCCAATACCTTTATTTTTAGAAAATTTGCCATTATGACTTCTGGAACTGTCGACATTCCAACAGCATCAGCTCCTAACTTGTCCAGCATATCTATTTCAGCATTAGTTTCAAGTACCGGTCCTTTTACACTTGCATATACGCCTGTTTTTAATTTAAAACCAATACCTTCACCTGCTTCTTTTGCAATACCGGACAATTTTTTATCATATGGGCAACTCATATCAACAAAATAATCATGTTGCCTGCTATATTTGTTGCCAAAAAATGGATTATCGAACATTAAATTTATATGATCTTTTATTATCATAATGTCGTCTTCAGTAAAGCCAGGATTTATTCCGCCTGCTGAATTGGTAATTATTAGATTATCTGTTGAAAGATTAGACAGCAAATTTACCGGATATACCACTTCTTTTATATCATACCCTTCATAGAGATGCAGCCTTCCTGAGAATATTAAAATATTTTTATTTTCCAATTTTCCGTAAACAATAAATTTGCCATGGCCGGAGATGGATGGAACCGACATATGGGGTATGTCGCTAATATTTAAGGTTATTTTACTCTGCAAAGGTAAAAAATCTATACATCTGTTAAGAAATGAACCCAGTATTAATCCAAAATCAATCTTTTCAGGTATATAGAAAGATAAATAATTACATGTTTCTTTAAGTTTTTCTTTTCTCAGAAAAGCTGATTTGCTCATGCAATAAAAAGGTGGTTTAAATTACCTGTTAAGTATTTTTATTAAATTTTAGCATACTTTTTATATTAAAAATAATTATTATTTTATTTTTTTTGGTATAATCTTCCTATTATTTTTATAAGATTACTTATTGATTTATATATACTGGAGCAAGTAGATGAATTTAAAAAGAGTATTTTTAAATAGGGCTTTTAGGCTTTTTCTTCTGGTTTTAATAATTTTTACATTAATATACCTGTCGGTCAATCTTGGAGCCTGTGAGCCAAGAAAAAGAGTGATTAAAATTGGTAATCAGGCTGTTCTTTCAGGCGAGTATAAATCTTTTGGAGAAGATCAGCTGGTAAGTATCAAACTTGCTGCTTCCAAATTATCTCCTGTCAGAATAGGAGGATTTGACTATGAAATTGAAGTAGTTACTAAAGATGATGAAGGCAATCCGGAAAAAGCTTTTCTGGTTGCGCAGGAGATGGCAAGTGAGGAAGTGGCAGCTGTAATCGGTTCTACTTTCGATGGAACAACTAAAGTTTCCATACCTGTTTATGAAGAATATGGTATACCTGTAATTTCTCCATATGCTCAAAAAACTGAAATTTCTAAAATGGGGAATATTTTTTTTAGGATTGTAATGAATAATGAGCAGAAAATAGAAAATATTGCATATTTTATAGTGAATGAAATTAATCCACAGAAACTTATACTTATAAATAACCAGGAGGAATATTCAATAGAACTGACTGATTACCTGAGAGAAGTACTATCTAATTATGGTATAGAGGCTCCGAAACCAATGTCAATAAAGATAGGTGAAGAGGATGTTGCAGTCATTGCTGATATCCTGAAAATAGAGGGACCAGATACTATATTCTTTTGTGGAAGTTATAATGAGCTGGCGTCTCTTATGACTAAAGCAAGAGAAATTGGTCTGGAGTCAAGATTTATAACAGAGAAATTGGGAATGGATGATAAGATTTTTGATTTAGCGGATGCGCAGTATCTGGAAGGATTGATTGCAATAATTCCAGAACCGCCTTCCCTTGCCAGGTATTCCCAGGATCCCAGGGCTGTAAATTTCTGGCGTGATTTCAATAATTATTTAAGCCAGATGGACGATCCTGATATTAGTATTGATGGTCCTGGAGAATATGCTCCTTACTGCTATGATTCTGTTTTTGTAATTATTGAAGCCATGAAAAGATCAAATTCTATTTCACCTGAAGATTATATTGACGAACTTAAGACTACTTCTTATGATGGGTTGGTAGGGCATATTGAATTTGATTCTAATGGTGATAGGGTAAACCCGCTGTCGACAGTTTTTATAGTAAAAGATGGCGCCTGGATAAGATACTAATAAGAAACTATAAAATTTAATTTTTTTTAGAGAAGTTTTTAATTTTGCGGTATCTGGTTTTATTGACTTTTTATTTTGCCTATTATAATCTTTAAATGTTTCTTATCTTTTAAAATGTTTTATGGAGGTGTGGAGTGAATATATTTAATAAAGTAATTGTTGTGCTAATATTAATCTGTATAATCTGTGTATCACTTATTTCTATTGTAAATGTATTTATGGAATATTTTAAGTGGTCAGATCTTGCTTTAAAGGTTTTTAATCCGGAAAATGATGTCAATGCATTTATTGCTGCTCTAGCTTTAATGATGGTCTTTTCTATAAGTATATTTATAATGTTATTGGAGTTTTATAGAAGGGGAACAAGAGTAGCAAATATATCCAGCTCTAAAACAGGAAATGCTATGGTGACATTAGAGACTGTGGCTATGCAGATAAAAAATGCAGTAATTAAAATAGATGGTCTGGAAGAAATTAAAGTAAAAATAGTTCCAAAGGCAACAGGTATAATAATTAATATGAATGCTAAATTAAACGAGGATCTGGAAATCCCCGAGAAGATGCAGGAAATAATAAATGGAGCTACCGGTATAGTATCGGATAAACTGGGTATTAAAGTTATAAAGACCAATCTTACTATTATTGGTCTTGTTGCCGGAAGGAAAGAAAAAGAAGTAAGGAAAAAAGGGGAAGAAGAAGAGGCGGTAGAAGCAGTACGGGAAGAAGCTGAGGATGTTTCTGAAATAGAAGATGATGACGATAGTCCCGACTAGAACAGATATGGTGAATATAATTTATAAAGGTAGATTAAAGTTTAGTTTATATTTTTATTTGTGAAAAATAAAAAATGCTGGTTTTATAAAGCGGGCTTAGTATATCGGTAGTACATGAGCTTCCCAAGCTCAAGAGGCGGGTCCGACTCCCGTAGCCCGCTCCATTAAAAGAATCATTTGTTACGAAAGTAATTATATTTATTAATTAATTTTACTTTTTTTTATATTAATGGGTATATTATAATTGAATAGTGGTTTATAAGTTGAGTTCTTAAGAAAGGAAGAATAATATGGCAGATATACTATCAGAACTTGATAAATATATTCCTGAGGATAATCCAAGAAGATGGACAAAGCTTTCAAGCGATATTGATTTCAGAAGACTTCAATTAACTCTTTTAAAGGAAATATTGATTGAATTAAAGCAAATCAATGCCAAATAATTGATGTTAGATGATAATTGTTCAAATATTTATACAGTTAATTAAGGATTCTGTATTTATACTTTCTGGCACCAATCGGAGTATTTGCTAACCTCATTTTTTACTAGCCGGAAATAAAGGTCCTGCAGCCTTTTTGTAATCGGCCCCATTTCTCCATTACCAACAGGACGCTTGTCAACATAACCTATAGGAGAAATTTGAGCTCCTGTTCCACAGAAGAATAGCTCATCCGAAGTATATAGTTCAGTCCTGTCTATTGATCTTTCTATAACTTTAATATTTTCATCTTCTCTAGCCAGCTTTATTACTGTATCTCTGGTAATTCCTTCTAATATATCATCAGTTACCGGAGGAGTAATCAAAGTACCGTTCTTAACCATAAAAACATTCATAGCGCTTCCTTCACTCACGTGTTTTCCATCAGCTGTTAGGACCAGTGCTTCATCAAAGCCGTTCAGCAATGCCTCTGTCTTTTGCAGGGCAGCATTAACGTATGAACCAGATATTTTTGCGCGTGGAGGTATAGCATTGTCTGAAATACGTTCCCACGAAGAAATGCAGACACTTATTGCTCTGCTGGTATCCAGATATTCTCCAAGAGGTATAGAATATATAAAAAGATTCTGCTTGTTACCGATTAATTTGGGTCCTATATCCAGTCCACTATTATAAGCAAATGGTCTTATATAACAGTCTTCAGTGTACATTTCTTTTTTTAATAATTCGATGGTTATATCGCAAAGTTCTTTTATAGAATATTTTATTTCTATCATCATTATCCCGGAATTGATAATGAGTCTCCTGTAATGGTCTTCCATTCTAAAAACATAACTTATTTTGGTCTTTTCATTCCAGTAACTTCTGATTCCTTCAAAAACCCCGGTGCCATACTGTAGAGCATTAGTTCTGATATCTATCTTTGCCTGATCAATTGGTACTATTTTCCCTTCAAAAAAAGCATATTTAGGGTTAGCCATAATTTCCTCTTTTTTTAGATTTTAATTTGTAATATTGTACTTATTTTAATTTCATTTTGCAATTGATAGTTCAATTTCTGTTACAGCCTATTAGAAATGTCCTCTTTTATATTCTAGTAGCTAGCACTCCTCTGCCTTTCATTTTACCTCTCCAAGGATGATAAGGCTTGGGTTTAATAGGGACTCTTATCTTATCCTTATTCTCTAAATTAATATTTTTTAGTTGATTTATTTTACTTATAAGAAGATTTAATTATATATCAAGTAATTCATTGTATAGAAAAAATTACCACTGTAAAAAATTATAGAATTTAATGGGTTGAATAGTTTATTTATAGACTTGCGGGATTAAAATAAAGCAAAAAGAAACCCCAAGTTATCTTTTACCATTGCTCTCGCTTTAGGCTACTCAAAATCTTGGGGTAGCTCCCCTAGAACTTTTCTCAGGTTCTTTTTCGAAATTTAACTTACTTTATACATTCTTTCGTCTGTAAATTTCAGTTACTTCTAAAAGTTACCTCCTGTCCTAAGGATGTTAAGAATATATCAAATAATAATATCTATGTCAATAGTAATTTTGAAAATTTTTGAAATTTTTAACTAATTTTTAAGAAATCTTTAAATTAATATCAAATTCTTTTATAATTTTATATAAAATTATATAAGTAGATATTGGTAGAAAAATTTAAGTTGAAAAGGAGTAGTAAATGACTGTTAAAAAACATTTTACTGATGAAGAGGCAATAAAAATTGGGGAAGAGCTCGGAATTGGCTGGTCCAAATTTGATGTGGAACAATTCAGAGTAGGAATGGATGTTGAACTGGAGCATGGAAAAGTTGATTCTAATACCAATGTTTCTAATGATGATCCTTTAACAACAGGTAAAATTGCTTTAGCTCATTTAAATGAGTTTCCAGACTATTATGACAGGCTTATAAAGATGGAAGAAGAAGCAGAGGAGTACTGGGGAATAGAAGATTAGGATTTTATAATTACCCCGCCTCCTATTAGAGTGTCGCCAGTGTAGAAAACTGCTGATTGCCCTGGCGTAATAGCTTTCTGAGGTTTATCGAAAATTATAGTAGCTGTTTCTTTATCTTCAATTTTAATTTCAGCAGAAGTTTCTTTAAAATTATATCTTATTTTAACCATTGCTTTAAAATTATTTCCTGGGAGGTTACCGGAAATAAAATTAGTATTTTTAACTTTTAGTGATTTTTGCATTATATCTTTTTCCTCACCCGTTATGATAATGTTTTTTTCCGGTATTATTTCTTTTACATAAAGTGGTTTTGAATGACTTATACCCAGGCCTTTTCTCTGGCCAATGGTATAAAAAGGATATCCTTTATGTGTTCCGATATTTTTACCATTGGTGTTTATGATGGCTCCTTCTTTTATGTTTTTAAGTTTTGATGCTAAAAATGAATGAAAATTATCCTCTGGTATAAAACATATATCCTGGCTCTCCCTTTTCTTTTCTAAAAACGGAAAAATACTATTTGTCTTCTTTCTTACATCATCTTTAGAGAACATTCCTATAGGTGTTTTAATTTGTGATATCTGATCCTGATTGAGTTTCCATAACACGTAACTCTGGTCTTTGCTTTTATCAAGTCCTTTTTTAATTTCATATAATACTGAAACAGGCGATTTTTCAATCCTGCAGTAATGACCTGTAGCTAAAAAGCTGGCGCCAAGAGTTTTTATTTTTTCTAAAAGTACTCCAAATTTAATATATTTATTACATTCCACACAGGGATTGGGAGTGCGCCCATGTTGGTATTCTAAACAGAAAGAATTAATTATATTTTCCTCAAATGGCCGGATAAGATTTATTACAACATGTGGAATATTCAGTTTAAGCGATACTTTTCTTGCGGCTTTAATATCTTTACGGGAACAGCAGGTTTTGGCGCCATCTTTCCAGCCAAAATCATAAGGAAGTAATTTCATGGTAACCCCGATTATTTCCCAGCCATTATCCTTTAAGATTTTTGCAGCCATAGAACTGTCAATTCCTCCACTCATGGCTACTGCAACTTTTTTATTCTTTTTTTTATAAATATTTTCAGTGTGGGATTTTGAAATATAGTCGCTAATTAAATTTTGCAGAGTATTTATAGCCGCATCAAGAACAGGCTTTTTCTCTTCAGGAAATTTTCCCAGATATTTTTCTAATTCTTTTCCAGTTATTAGAGTAGATTTGAGGATATCTTTATTTTTAGCCAGGGTTGTAAGATAACTTGCTGCAGCAATTGTATAACTGCAGCCGGATGCCTTAAATTTTATATCTCTGATTATATTTTTATTTATTCTTGCCGTGAATATTATATTACCGGGACATTCAGGCCCATCACTTTTTCCGACCGCATCGGGGAAGGATATTTCTCCGATATTATGTGGCTTTTCAAAATGTAGAATTAAATTAGAATTTAAATTTTTCATAGTAATATTTATATGCCTGGATAATTATACGATATTATGTAAAATATTATACAGTTTAGTTTTTTATTTCATAAATATTTATATTCTAATGATTGAATCAAAAGGGATAAATACTGAAAAATTTTATTATAACGATCTGTTTAGAGATTATATTTTTAATTTTAAAAATGTTTGTGAATATTACCAGTATGATTACAGAAACATAGGTGGTTACAAAAAAAGGGTTTCAGACCTCAAGACAGGTTATGATAAAGAAAACAGGTCAAAAATTTATAATATTTTAAAGGACTATAATAAAAATATTGGCTGCAGCCAGAAAACTATAGAAAATATAGAAAAACTTAAAAGTCCAAAATCAGCAGTCATTATAGGAGGGCAGCAACCCGGTTTTTTAACCGGGCCTATATTTATAATATTTAAAATACTCACCATATTAAAGGTAAGCAGTTACTTTGAAAAAGAATTAAAAATACCTATAATCCCATGTTTCTGGAATGCATCGGATGATAATAGTTTTAACCAGATTGATAATTTAAATGTAATTAATAAGGAAATTACAAATATCAAACTGGATTTATCAGATTTTGACCCAAAAACCAGATATTCGGATATCTATCTTGCTGATAGCAGGTTTAAGGAGGTAATTGAAAAACTGGAAAGTATTCTTCATTCTACAAGCTTTAAAACTGAAATAATGGATTTTTATAAAAATATTCTGGCGAATACTTTAAAGAATTGTTCTAACACTAAAGGAGAAATAAATGTTTCTTCTTTTTTTTCAGCTATAATTACAAGAATGTTTTCCGGTTATGGTCTTGTAATCATAGATCCTGCTGATGTTGAACTGAAAAAATTGTCCTACAATCTGCTGGAATTTGATATGAGTAAACATTACCAGATAAGCCATTTAATAAACTCCATGGGTAAAAAACTCAATAGATGTGGTTATCACAGTCAGCTAAGTTCCACACCCGGAACGCTTGATTTTTTCTATTGTGTTGATGGCATCAGGAAGAAGATATATTCTGATAGCGATAATTTATTTGAAATTTCAGATAAGAGGTATGACAAAAAAGAATTCTGGGATCTCCTGATAGAAAAACCTTCTGCCATTAGCCTGAATGTGATATTAAGACCATTGCTTCAGGACAAACTTTTACCGGTATTATGCTCGATTTGTGGTCCCGGAGAATCAAGTTACTTTGCTCAGTTAAAGCCTGTTTATAATATTTATGGTTTAAAAATGCCGGTTATTTATCCAAGATTTTCTTCGACTATAGTTGAAAAGAAAATAAAAAAACTGTTTATAAAGTTAAAAATTACAGATATAGAATTGGAATCAAGCAGAGAAGAAATAATCAGGCAAATTGTTAGTAAAAAATTAAAAATAGATCTGGGAAAGTTAATACCGGATCTGGAAAGTGACATACAAATAAGACTTGAAAAATTAGAGAAAAGTTTTTCAGATTTAGAAATGAATATTTCGAATTCTTTTGATAGAATTAAAAGGAATATAAAAAAGGAGATAAAGGTTCTGAATAAAAAACTATATTCCGAATTAAAAAGGCAGAATGAATTTATAGTTGAAGGCATAAATAAAATTTATACGAATATTTTTCCAGATAATAATTTGCAGGAGCGTGAAATTAATATAATCAGTTATTTGAATAGATATGACTTTGATTTTATAGATGATTTGTACTCTGCAGTAAAACCACTGGATTTCCCGCATAAATTTTTAGAAATTATTTAAGGAAGAAAATGGAAAAAAAAATTAGAATAGATGCCCTGGCTTTCAGCCCTCATCCGGATGATGCAGAAATGGGCTGTGGGGGACTTCTTTTAAAGTTAAAAGATAAGGGATACAGGACAGGAATAATAGATCTTACCAGAGCCGAGCTCTCCACCAATGGTAATTTAAAAACCAGGGAAGAAGAAATAAAAGAAGCATCAAAAATACTGGGATTGGATATACGGGAAAATCTTGGACTTGAAGATGCTAATATAAAAAATGATTATGACAGCAGGCTGAAAGTAATAAGTGCCATAAGGAAATACAGGCCAGGGCTTGCCCTTATACCTTTCTGGAGAGACAGACATCCGGATCATGAAAACTCTTATAAGTTATTAAAAGATGCTATTTTTATTTCCGGACTTGAAAAATTTAAAACCGGGCTGGACTCTTACAGACCGGATGTAGTAATTAACTATATGCTTCATTATGAATTCAAGCCCAGTTTCATAGTTGATATAAGCCAGTATTACGATAAGAAGTTTAGTGCAGTAGCTGCTTATAAATCCCAGTTCTATAGCGATGTCGCAAAAAAAGTGA
>JADHVN010000034.1 GCA_016783995.1 Actinomycetota bacterium | reverse complement strand
TTGGGACTGACATATATCTTATCTCCATCCCTTACTGAGATATTTCCTCCTGATGAGTCGGTAAGCTCTCTGTCAAAGAGTATTTTCCCTATCTCACATATTGATTTTCTGATGTTTTTTATATCTACCATTTATTACCTCAATACTATTTTAAATATTTTTTATTATTTATATTTATCATATCCTAAAATTAAATTAAATTCATATTAATAGTTTATTTATCACATATTTTATATCTATTCTATTACTTATTAATATCTTCCATATTCATGAATTGCATTAATAAAAGCAACAAAATTTTCATAAGGAATATAATTAACTATGGAATGAGAGGAACTACAAATATAACCATATCCAGGTTTCAATGCATCCATATGCGTTTTAACATCTTTCTCAATATCATCAGGAGTACCTTTAGATAGGGGAAACTCTATATCTATATTTCCCCATAAAGCTATCTTATCCCCATATTTTCTTTTATATTCCCTATAATCTATGCAATAAGGATCCATGGGGTTTAATGCATCCACTCCAAACTCAATAATCCATGGTATAATCTCATCTATTTTACCATCACTATGAAACAGTACCGGAATATTTGCATCTTTTATAGGTTCTAATATTCTTTTATATCTTGAAAACCACAATTTTTTTAAAATGCCAGGTGGAATAAAGAGTCCAGACTTAAAAGCCAGATCATCAGCAGTTGCTACCCAATCTATACCAGCGGCTACAAGTTCTTTAGAAAATTTTACCCAGTACTCAGTACTAACTTCAAACATATACTCAATAAATGTAGGATCCTCATAAATCTGTATCATAAAATCATTAAGCTCCATTAAAAATTCGCTAATAGTTAATACAAACCAGGCATAAGTTATGCCTACTCCTAATCTTGTTCCTTTTATAGCCTCTTTATATTCTTTTACATATTTTATTTTAGACTCTATATCAGCTTCAGTAGGCATAATTAGTCTATCAAAATCTTTTCTATTTTTTACTGGTTTACCTGATATTGGAACTATTTTCCCCTCTCTATCAATCATTTTAAAAGGAGTCCATCCAGCCTCTAGTATAAGAGTATCTTGTCCAATTAAATTACATATATTTATATAATCCTTTGGAAACATTGGTCTTATTTTATCTGGATCTACTATCTCTTTTCCAATGTTAGCTCCTACTGCCAAAGTATTACCAGCAAATCTTCCTAATAATTTCTCTACTATTTTATCTTCTATTAGTATTTCCACATTAGGAACTCTATCTACAACTTCACCTCTCATAGCTCTTTTCAATCTCTCTATATCAGGTTCACCTTTATATGTTAGAAATTCATTTACTTCCATCTGAATATTTCTCAAAAAGTTGATATTTTATAAATATTAAAACTTTTTAATATCTTCATTTTCATTAATTAACATGTTAAAAATTTAAATATTTCTCTACATTTTTACTTAGAAATTTTTCTTTTTCCTTATCTGACAGGTAATCTGCATTTCTTATCAATTCTATTTGCTGCTTATATTTACAAAAATTCTCAGTATAGGGCCAATCAGTAGCAAATACAAATTTGTCTATTCCTATTTCATTTATATATCGTTTTAATAATTTTTGCAGAGTAGGATATGGATATTCCTCATCTCTAAAATATGCAACTGTATAAGCATTTTCCATCCACACATTAGGATGAGACATTAACCTATTTAATTCCTCTAAATTTTTAAAAATTTCATCTTTTTTAACCTTACCATAGGGATGAGGATATTCATTTGTATGATTTGCACAACCTAAATGTGTTAAAAGCCAGTTAATTTCATACTCATCCATTATTTTATGAATTGGGGTGCAATATTTAAAAAAATCATCAGTATGTGGAGGTCTTTCTAAATAATTCCAATATTCATTTCCTAAAAGTACAGGAAGTTTTTGCCTCTCACAATATTTAAAAAGTGGTATAAGTCTCTTATCATCCATAGTAAAACCAGTAACAGCTGGTAATAATTTAATACCTCCTGCACCAATTGATACATCTTCTTTTACTATATCTAAATAATTTTTATTATTTGGATCAAATCCATAAGTAAACCAGATAAATCTATTAGGATATTTTTTATATGCATTTATATAATATTCTTTGTTGATTATTCTTCTATATCTTACATCTTTTCCTCCCAATTCCATAACCCATTTTACATCTTTCATTTCATAGCCTATTATAACAGCTTTATCAACTCCAGCATTATCCATCTCAGCTATTAAAAGCTCTGGAGAATATTCTAAATCTATTTTACCCAAGTAATCCAACCTTGTAATTAAGTGAGTTTCAGTATCAATTATCACAATTATCCCCTTCTAATTAGAATTGATAGAAAATAATATAATTATTTCTATTCAATTTTTTCCCCATAAAATTTTACAACAGAACTTTTATCCACAAATTCCTTAAATTTAGGCTTTAGTTTTTTCATTTCAGGTAAATTATTAATCTCTCTCCATCTTTCCCAACTATCAACCTTAATAACTTCGAATACATTAAAATTTTGTTCTAGGCCCTTAATTAAATTTACCTCAAAACTTTCAACACTTTTAAAACTTCTTACAGTTTTTTGATCTTCTTCTACAGACCATTTCTTAAACTCTTCAACATCTGTATCCTTTTTTAAGCTATATGCATAAATTATAGTAATCATTTTATTCCTCCTATTTTTAATTCACTTAATTAATCTACATCCAGACTATCATCATATTCTATTCTTTTTATCTTTTTTAAATCGAGCCAATAAGCAAATTCTTTAATATACTTACCAACGCTTTTTAGTACTATTGGGAAATGATGTTGTATGTTATTTGTAAAAATTGTATTTACAAGATCAATTGCTTTAATAGGCTTATCATATAATTTAAGTTCCTTTACCCAACCACGGCTGCCATCCCAGGATTTTTTACCTTCATTAAAAGTTTTGCCTTCAAAGTAATAAAAGAAATCAGATTCTCCAGTAAATCTGAAAACTGTTATATTACTTTCTGGATATATCATATCTGTAATTGGTCCAAGTTCGTCAAAAGGTGGCTTGGCAAAATCAGTAACATAATGCTTTCTACAAATAACACCACGACTATCTGCCATCTCAAATGGAGCTGACCCGCAATGCCATAGGAGTATAGAATTATCTTTACCATCAAATGCAGGTAGGTCCATCACTGCTGTAGGCTTACCTGATAAGATATTTAAGATAAGCATAGATATTGCACTTAAAATATCTCCTTCACATGCTGAAGGAATTCCAATTGAATCTAGCAAGGAATTGGTTAGACAAGTAACCATATTCTTAAGAACTCTTATTTTAGGCAAACAAGAAAGTGCAACTGCTTTAAAATTATTTTCCTTGCATATTTTTTTGATGGCAAGATATAATTTTACTGAATCAATTATTTTTATATCATCAACTCTTATTTTTGAACAGGCCGAGTAAATTCTATCTACTTCTGCTTTAACTAGCTTTTCATCAACTTTTTCAGCTTCAGCTAGCACATCTTCTATTTCAATACCTCTTACAACATTAATTCCCAAAGTTTTATATATTTCCCTTTCATCATAATACATGCCTCTAAAACCATCGGCAATCTTACCTATCTGACCTACTTTAGCATCTTTTAAATTCTTTACAGCAGTTAGTGCTTTTACGGTTATTTCAAATCTTGGTTTGAAGTATTTACTTTTTACATTACCAAAAAACCATTTAAATTTTTTCTTACTGTCTTTAAAACAATGACCAGCAATCGAAGCATTTTGAGCAAGACATACAAATGAGGCAAGTGGGAGAGAGCCTTCCTTTGAAGGTTCTTCAGGTGCCCATAGTCCAAAATGTGCTTTAGTTTTCATAAGTTCAAAAACTATATCCCCTGATATATAAACTGGTTGAAAAAGGAGAATAAAATCAAAATCTTTGCTGTCTATTTCTTTTCTAATTTCCATTGCTTTTTTCTCTGTTGTTATAATATCTTTATAAATAGTAAGATCAAAATCAAGTTCTTCTGACAACTTACACAAATCCTTCTGGTATTTAGAATAAATTTTTGGTCCTTCATCTGAAAAATTTGTCATTGACCCGGCTATTGCTCCAGCAATTAGAGCTATTTTTAGCCTCTCCATTGTTTTCCTTTCCTTAAAATTAAACAGCTAAATTCAGAAATTTTGCAACATTTCTACTCAGAAATTTTTCTTTATCTTCTTCTGTTAAATAATCTGCATTTCTTATCATATCAACTTGTTGTTTGTATTTACATATACGCTCAGTCCATGGCCAGTCTGTTGCAAATATGAATTTATCTATGCCTATTTCATCTATTAAACGCTTCTGTAATTTATGAGCAGTGGGATACGGGTACTCTTCATCTCTAAAATAGCCAACAATATAAGCATTTTGCGTCCATACATTGGAATGAGCCATTAATTTTGCAAATTCATCTAAGTTTTTAAATATCTCGCCTCTTTTTACTGAACCACAGGGGTGAGGAAATTCATCTGTCCAGTTAAAGCAGCCAAGATGATTTAAAATCCAGTTTATATTATATTCTTCAATAATTCTGTGAATCGGAGCACAATATCTGCTAAAATCTTTAGTATGAGGTGGTCTATCTAGGTAATTCCAGTACTCATTTGCTAAACTTATAGGTAGTTTTTCTTTTTCACAATATTTAAAAAGAGGCAACAATCTTTTATCATCCATAGTAAAACCAGTAGTAGATGGCAATAGTTTAATACCACTTGCACCATTTGAAACGTCTTCTTTCACTATATCCAGATAGTCTTTATTATTGGGATCAAATCCATAGGTAAACCATATAAATCTATTGGGAAATTTTTTAAATGCATGTACGAAATATTCTTTATTAATTATTCTTCTGTAGAATACATCTTTTCCATACATTCCTAAAATGTATCCTACATCTTTCATCTCATAACTAATTATAATACCCTTATCTACCCCTGCATTGTCCATCTCGGCAACTAATAGTTCAGGGGAATACTGCAGATCTACATCCCCTAGATAATTAATCTTACAAAATACATGTACCTCAGTGTCAATAATCATAAAGAATCTCCTTTTAAATCATTAACTAATAAATATTAAATGTTTGTAGCCAGATCTATTCAATTTTTTCTCCATAAAACCTAACTATGGAATCTCTATCTGCTAATTCTTTATGCTCAGCATGGAGTTTGTCCATTTTTGGATCTTTTGCAATTTCTCTCCATCTTTCCCAACTATCAACCTTGATTACTTCAAATATATCCCATCTTTTCTCTGGGCTTTCAACAGTATAAACCTCAAACCTTTTAATACCTTCAAAGCTATTAACAATTTTCTGGTCACGTTCTATTGACCATTTTTTATACTTATCAATACTTGTACCACTTTTTAACCGATACATATAAATAGCTGTAATCATTAAATTCCGCCTCATATTATTAGCACAATTAAATATCTAGACCATCTTCATAGTCTATTCTCTTAACCTTTTTTAAACCAAGCCAATAAGCAAATTCCTTGATATATTTTCCAACATCCTTTAAGACAATTGGGAAATGGTGTTGGATGCTATTTAAAAGAATTGTATTTACAAGATCAATTGCCTTAATAGGCTTATCGTATAATTTAAGATTTCCTACCCAACCCCGACTACCATTCCAGGATTTTTTCCCTTCATTAAATGTTTTTCCTGTAAAGTAATAAAAATAATCTGACTCTCCAGTCAGTCTAAATATTGTAATATCACTTTTTAGATATATAATATCTGTAATCGGTCCAAGATCTCTAAATTCTGGCTTTTCGGCAAATTCAGCCCGGTAGTGATTTCTACAAATAACACCACGACTATCTGCCATCTCAAATGGAGCTGATCCACAGTGCCACATAAGTATAGAATCATCCTCATCATCGAATGCAGGAAAATCCATCACCGCTGGAGGCTTACCTGATAAGATATTTAAGATAAGCATAGATATTGCACTTAAGATATCTCCTTCACAGGCTGCTGGGATTCCAATAGAATCAAGCAGTGAATTAGATAGACAGGCAGTTATATTATTAAAATCCCATAATTTAGGCCAGCATGAAAATGCAATTGCTTTAAAGTTATTTTCCTCGCATATCCTTTTAGTGGCAAGATATATTCTTACCGAGTCTATTATCTTTATATCTTTAACTTTTATTTCTGAACAAGTGGAGTAAATTTTATCTACTTCTTTCCTTATGAGTTTTTCATCTATTTTTTCTGCCTCTGCTAGTATATCTTCAACCTCAATACCTCTTATTACATCTACTCCTAAATTTTTATATATTTCTCTTTCATCGTAATAATTATTTCTATGGCCTTCTGCAATTTTTCCAATCTGAGCAACTTTAGCATCTTTTAAATTCTTTACAGCAGTTAGTGCTTTTATAGTTATTTTAAATCTTGGCTTAAAGTATTTACTTTCTACATCACCAAAAAACCATTTAAATTTTTTCTTACTTTCTTTAAAACAATGACCTGCAATCGATGTATTTTGAATCAGACATACAAATGAAGTTAATGTAAGAGGACCTTCTTTTGTTGGCTCTTCAACTGCCCAGAGTCCAAAATATGCCTTAGTTTTCATAAGTTCAAAAACTACATCTCCTGTGATATAGGTTGGATGAAGAAGAATAACAAAATCAAAATCCTTGCTATCTATATCTCTTCTAATCCCCATTGCTTTTTTTTCTTCTATTATTAGTTCTTTATAAACAGTAAGATCAAAATCAAGCTCTTTTGATAACCTTTGTAAATCTTTCTGACATTTAGAATAAATTTTCAATCCTTCATCTGGATACATTTTCATTGCACCCGCGACAACTGCAACTTTTATTTTTTCCATTTTACTTTCTAAAAATTTAGGAAATTACAAATATAATTATCAAGAATCTCATGTTTAGACAA
Source organism: Actinomycetota bacterium (assembly GCA_016783995.1). Next base: position 5,155 of record JADHVN010000034.1, on the reverse strand, counting down.
AGCTAATGTCGAAAAGAAAGATTTATCGCTCCTATATTATTAAGGTACGTGTTTCAATAAATTATAAACAGTTGACAAAAACACACCTAAGTTAATAAATTCCATATTCGTGTATTGCATTAATATATGCTATTACATTCTCATGTGGAATATAATTAACAATTGAATGAGAACATGTAGCAACATAACCATAGCCAGGCTTTAATATTTCCATATGCTTTTTTACATCGGCATCTACATCCTCGGGAGTACCTTTTGATAGTGGAAATTCAATATCTACATTTCCCGATAGGCATAATCTATCGCCATATCTTTTCTTATATTCCCTGTAATCAATTCCATATGGATCCATAGGATTTAGACAACTAAGTCCCATTTCAATTAAATCTTCTACTATATCGTCTATTTTTCCATCCGAATGAAACATTACTGGAACACCAGCATTTACAGCAGGCTCCATTATCCTGGCCATCCTTGGAACCCAGATTTCCCTCATAATTTTAGGAGGAATAAACAGGCCAGTCTTAAAAGCAACATCGTCAGCAGGCCAGACAAAATCTACTCCTGCTTTAACCAGTGCTTTAGTCATTTTAACAAAATGCTGTGTAGAAACTTCAAGTATATCTTCAACAAGTTGCCTATCTTCATAAACCATCATCATAAAATCATTCATTCCAACCATAAATTCATATGGAGTTTGAGATATACAACCATATAAAGTAGCCACACCGATCTTAGAATTTCTCTTTTTGATTGTTTCTTTATACTCTTTTACATATTTAACTGCATTATTTATCTGCTTGTCTGAATTTAGGGTTAATGCTTCAAAATCTTTTCGTGTCTTTATAGATCTGTCTGCTACTTGAACCATCTTTCCATTTTCATCTTCTCTCACGAAAGGTGTCCATATTCCTGCATCAAATACCATTGCATCCTGTCCAATGATATTACAGAGATCAATATAATCATCAGGATACATCGGCCTTACAACATCAGGATCTACTATCCCTTTTGCAGGATCACCACCATATGCTAATGTATTCCCTGCAGGTTTTCCTAAAAATTTTTCCACATGCTCATCTTCATACAACACTTCAAAATTTGGAACTCTATCAACCGGTTCTCTTCTGAATGCAGATAGAAGCCTCTCTATGTCTGGATCACCTTGGTAAGGATTGATAGTTTTTGAATTAACCACTGCCGCCCCCTTCTTATTAATAATCAACACAATAATTATAGATATGTTAATTAATCTCAATTAAGTATAAAATTGATTATATGCAACTTCTTGCATAAATGCAAGAAATATTATCATTTTTCTATAAATACTAACTCTCTTATTAACACCATATTATCTACAAAATTGTGATTCTTTAAATTTTCATCAATTATATCAGAATACTTATTTAATTTACCTGCAAGTCTCTCATAATCCTTAATTAGCTTTACCGCAAGCTCTAGCATTTTACATCTATCATCCCGACCTGTTACAGTATCAATATTTAACCATCCATCATAATCAGTCTTACTAAGCCAATAAAATAATTCTAGAGTATCCCAGAAGTTTACAGTTCCAAAAAGAAGATCGGGGTCAGCATCTCTATAATTATCATTAAGATGGATTTGGTATAATTTTTTATACTTGTCTAATAAAGCAAGCGACTCAGCTGGCCTTTCATTTGCAAAGAATGAATGCCCGAGATCAAGTGCGCTGCCAATATTATCAACATCCAGTGATTTTAAAAGAAACATAATCTTACCCATATCTTCTATATATGACTTTGCCCGGGGATCTTTTTGTTTGTATTCAATTGCTATTTTTACATTTTTGTTATAGCTGCCTATTTCATTTAAAGAATCTATTAAATTATCCCACCCTCTTTTAAAATCTGCCTGGAAAACATAATCAAAACCATCATGTGCGGGCCAGACAAGAACACTATAGGCATTAAGCTCTACAGCAAGATCCATAGTATATTTTGTAATCTTTATTGCCTCTTTTCTTACCTTATCATCATGCGAAGAGAGAGTCCCATATTTCCATTTCTTATCTGACCAGATATCTGGCCCAATATCAGCAACTTTTAAATTATAATCAGCCAGCTTTTTAGCAAGTCTATCTGGCTTATCTATCAATGGATGCCCGGGATACCATACAGCAAGACCAGTTAGACCATCTATTTTAGACATTATTTCCAACTGTTTGTCAAAACTAATTTCACTACAATAACCATCAGGAACATACCTCTCAGAAAATTTTCCCAGACATCCAATATGTGCATTAATATTTAAATTCAATTTTCCTCCTCTACTTTTTTCTTTCCAATTTATTTTTAGTACACTCCATATTTATGTACTGAATTTATATAGGCTATATAATTTTCATGCGGTATATAATTAACAATTGAATGTGAGCTGTCAGAAACATACCCATAACCTGGTTTTAGAACATCCATATGCTCGGCTACATCACGTTCAACATCCTCAGGTGTTCCTTTTGAAAGTGGAAATTCAATATCTATATTTCCACAAAGTGCAACTCTTGAGCCAAATCTCTTCTTATAATCCCTGTAATCTATCCCGTATGGATCTAGAGGATTAATGCAGTCAACTCCCATTTCAATCAAATCCTCTACTATATCATCAATCTTCCCATCAGAGTGAAAAATAATAGGTACACTTGCATTAACTGCAGGTTCTGCAATTCTTGCCATTCTCGGTACCCATATTTTTTTCATAATCTTTGGTGGTAAAAATAGTCCAGTTTTAAAAGCTACATCATCTGCAAGGAATATAAAATCTACTTTTTCTTTTACTAAAGTTTTAGTTATCTTTATAAAATGTTCAGTTGATGCTTCAAGCATATCATCCACTAATTCTTTATCCTCATAACACATCATCATAAAATCATTCATGCCTACAATAAATTCATAAAGAGTTTGAAGAATACATCCATAACAACCTACTACACCCACTTTTGATTTTTTGGCTTTCACTGTATTTTTATATTCTCTTGTATATTTTATTGCATTATCAATCTTATTTTTAGAATCAAAAGTAAGCGACTCAAAATCCTTTCTATTTTTAATACTTTTATCAGAAACTTGAATCAAATTACCATCTTCGTCATTTTTCTTAAAAGGAGTCCATATACCAGCATCAAATATAATTATATCCTGTCCTATTACATTGCATAGATCTATAAAATCATCAGGATACATAGGCCTTACTGCTTCATGACCAGCCCCTTTTGCAGGATCGCCTCCATATGCTAAAGTATTTCCTGCATATCTACCTAATATTTTTTCTACATGCTTATCTTCAATAAGATTATCAAGATTTGGTACTCTATCAACAGGTTCCATTTTAATGGCTGCTCTTAATCTTTCTTTGTCAGGCTTTCCAATAAAGGGCTCAAATTTTTTATATTCAATCAATAATGCCTCACTTAGAATAACTAAATAATCAATCTATATTAATACCTACATTATCAGTACTGCTCGAGATTTCCAGAAAGCTGCTGCTTTAAATCAAATATTTTTTCACATGTTTGCACACTACCGGAACCATCCAGTGTAGGAGACTCAGCAAACCATGTGCCAACAGTAGCATTCCATTTTTTAGTTACCTCAAGTTTACCAAGATTTTCATAAAGTTTATCTAAATCATCACATTCATAATAAACAATTGATAAATTTTTATAATTCCAGATTAACAGCTCTTCGGCGCCTGCATCTTTAATGGCATCTAAAATTTCTGGCCATGGATTCTTGTGAATATCACAATACTTGCCAGTAAATTCTTCTTTAATTTCAATTACAAGGCAATATCTTTTCATTTTTATTTTTTCCTCTCTTCAATTATTTATATAAACTACCAATCTTGATTAACTATGTCCCTATACGCTGCAGATACTATCTTATCTATTTCTCTTTCTTTATCAACAGGCAGCCTGTAATGCTCTGTATTCTTAAGAATATTTTTATACATTACATTTGCTCTCTCATAAATACTGCCTACGCTCCTGTGATTTTTTATATTAAAAATTCCTTCCAGAACACTTGATCTCAATGTGCACCTAAAATTATTTAGCGTGTGTTTTTCTCCCAAAAAACTTCCACCCGGTCCGACATTTTGAATAATATCAAGTAACTTATTATTCAATCCATCTGTTCCAAATTCCTTATACATTTCATGCAGCGCTTTAATGATTTCAACCTCTACCAAAGCTAGCTCTGGGCTGAACACCATACCTTGGTCATACTGTCCTACGGCATAATTAAATTTTTTAACAAAGAATGCACCTAGTATTTTTATAACTCTATCAATTAATATTTCACAACCAAGTGACTTTGCATCTGTAGAGTAAATACCATATCCATAATCAAGCTCATAATAAGCATCATATAATTGAGAAAGAATCATATCAACTTTTATAGCATCAATAACATTAAATTTTATTCCTTTACCGCTCATATCCATATAGCTTGCCATCGAGCCGCCGCCAACCATTGCATCGGGCACAACACACCTTATTGCTGTCATGGTAGCAAGAACTTCAGCATTAGTTACTGCAACTGCCCCGGCAATTGTTACTGGAACTGTCGCACCCATAATTGGCATAGGAATCATAGTTGCAGGCAATTTGTTTCTCGCCAGTGCTATCAATACTTCACAAGCATTTTCATCAAGTACTAAAGGTGATATGCTCTCCTTAGCAGTTAAAAAACAGGGATTCCTTCTATACTTTTCCAGTGAGCCTCTGATAACCAAACTCATTTCTATTAAATATTTCAACTGCTTTGGGCTATTAACTTCAGAATTTCCAAGTTTTGTTGTATTCTTTGCAAGAAGCATGGCATTTACAATTGGTGTGAAATTGGGATCAATCCTCTTACCACTTACAACCTTTGCATACATAGGGCAGCCAACCATCCCTATTTCATCAATTGCCTGCCCCAATCTTATAGCATTAACTAAATCTTCCTCAGTTGCTTCTCTCTCCTTTTGAGTATCCCAATTGAAAAATCTGGGAGCTATTGAACCAAACTTACAAAATATTTTATTGCCAACATTATAACTGACTCCTCCATTTCTCATTAATTGTTTCCTGCCACTTTTTATTTCATCCTTAAATTCAGTAAGTTTTTCTTCA
>JADHVN010000033.1 GCA_016783995.1 Actinomycetota bacterium | reverse complement strand
GGGCCATCTCCGATAGTTTTCTGGATTTTACCGGATTTTCAAGAGCTTGTATGATGATTTTATCTTCATTCAGACCAGGGCTAATGTTTTCTCCTGAAATAAAATCCAGTATGTTTTTATCCGGTATATTCAATTCTACTTTTTCTTTTCCGAAAGGAATTTCTACTCTCATAACCTGTTTTCCATAATTTTTTTTGCTTTTCTTTCAATAAATTCTAAATCTACCTCACCACGGGTATTGCCGGTCTCCATAGCAGCTCTGGCTACACTTACCGCAACAGCCGGTAGAACCCTTCTGTCAAAGGGTTTGGGGATAATGTAATCTTCCTTTAGATTATCACTCACAATTCCCGAAATAGCTTTTACAGCAGCCAGTTTCATTTCTGTATTTATCTCTATTGCTCTCGCGTCAAGAGCTCCCCTGAATATTCCTGGAAATGCCAGTACATTATTAACCTGATTGGGATAATCGCTTCTTCCGGTTGCAATAATCCTGGCACCATATTCCATGGCAAGTTCTGGTTTAATTTCAGGCTCTGGATTTGCCAGGGCAAATATAATTTGATTTTTCTTCATCTTTTTTATCATTTCGGCAGCCAGGACATTTGCCACTGATACGCCGATGAATACATCAGCATCCTCCAATGCACAGGATAGGTCTCCTTTTATATTATTTAAATTTGTAAGTTCTGCCAGCCTTTGCTTTGCGGTATTCAAGCCTTCCCTGCCCTTATATATTATTCCTTTCCTGTCGCACACAATAATATCCACTGCACCGATGCAATTTAATAAATTTATAATAGAGGTACCAGCTGCCCCTGCTCCATTTATTACTATTTTTACCTCTGTTATATCTTTCCCGTAAATTTTCAGAGCACCGAGTAGCCCGGCCAGGGTTACAATGGCAGTCCCATGCTGATCATCATGGAAGATAAGCATATTTGTTTCTTTCTTCAGCCTGTCCTCGATCTCGAAACACCTGGGCGCTGCAATGTCCTCCAGGTTTATTCCCGCAAATGATGGCTCCAGCATTTTTATAGTACTTATAATCACTTCATTATCCTGGCTGTCTATGCATATAGGAAAGGCAGATACTCCTCCAAACTGCTTAAATAACACACATTTCCCTTCCATTACCGGAAGAGCTGCTCTGGCTCCGATATTTCCAAGACCCAGAACTGCGGAGCCATCGGATACCACCGCAATCATATTGCCCCTGGCTGTATATGTATTTAATTCCCCCGGGTTTTTAGCAATTATACGGCAGGGTTCTGCAACGCCTGGAGAATAAGCTAAGGATAAGTCATGTTCGTTATTGGTTTTTACTTTACTTATTATATCAATCTTACCAACATTTTTTTTATGCATTTCCAATGCTTCTTCATAAATATTCAATTGATTTTCACCTATTCTTTTCTATCTTTAATAATTTAGTTTTAATATTTATTTATGATACTAGTTTTTATATTCTTTAGCACTAGTTAATAATTATTTTTTAAATCTTTTAGCATATTTATTTAATGCTACCACTACTGAAAGCTCTTCACCAGATAACTTCACCAGATAAAAAATCGGAAACTAACGTGTAATTTAATAGTTATAATTTTATTAATGACAAATTATGACATATAATAATGTGCATGAAATATTTCGCAGATACAGACATTGGAAAATATAGAGAAAAAAATGAAGATTATCTTTATGCTGAAAACAACCTGTTTATTATAGCCGATGGTATGGGAGGACACATGGCCGGAGAGGTTGCAAGCAGAATCGCTGTTGAAGCTTTCATAGAAAATTTTAACAGCAGTCTGAAAGGTAGAAGTAAAAAAATCTCAGCTAATAAAAAAACAGATAATCCAGACCCAAGCCAGATAAAGGAACTATTGCTTAAAAGCATTAAAAGTGCCAACAGGGAAGTATACGGCAAAGCAATCCTGCAACCCGGCTATTACGGTATGGGAACCACATTTACCGGATGCTATATCCAGCAAGACAAAGCATATACAATTCATGTGGGTGACAGCAGACTTTATATTAAAAGAGGCAGTGAGTTTAATCTGTTAACTTCCGATCATACCATCGTTGGTGAATTATTCAGAAGAGGAGAAATAAGCTATGAGCAAACTTTCAATCATCCTCAAAGAAACTACCTCACAAATGTCCTCGGAGTTACAAGAGATATAGATCCGGATTTTAATTCATATAAAGTCCTACCGGAAGATATACTGCTCCTGTGTTCTGATGGACTTAATTCCATGTTGAAGGATAAAGATATCGCCAATATTATTGATAAATATAAAGATGCTAAAGATATTGCAAAGAATCTTATAAAAGATGCAATAAAAAAAGGTGGTCTGGATAATATAACGGTTATAGTTGTAAAAATTTAAGATATGTCCGATAAAGATTTTAGAGAATATAAATTAATCTCAAAAAGATACAGGATAATCAAAAAGATAGCTTCGGGTGGAATGGCTGATATCTTTCTGGGAGATGACTTAAAACTGAACAGAAAAGTCGCTGTAAAAATATTATCTGCTAATTATGCGGGTGATAGAAATTTTGTGGCAAGATTCAAGAGTGAAGCGCAAATTCTTGCCAGGCTTAATCATCCCAATATTGTACAGGTATACGACTGGGGAGAATTTAACAGCTCCTATTTTATTTGCATGGAGTATGTTGAGGGAGAAAGTTTAAAGGAAATAATAGAAAAAAAAGGTCCGCTGCCCCCTGAGACTGTTGCTGACTATGCTATACAAATCTCCAGCGCGCTGCTGACAGCTCATAAAAACAACCTTGTACACCGTGATATTAAACCCCAGAATATACTTGTAACCCCGGAAGGAAAAGTTAAAGTTACTGATTTTGGCATTGCAAAATCTCTGATTACCGATGTCACCAAAACATTAAATATAATGGGAACAGCTCATTACATCTCACCTGAACAGGCGAAGGGAGAAGTTTTAGACCACCGGACAGATATTTACTCATTAGGGATTGTATTGTATGAAATGTTAACTGCAGATGTTCCTTTTAGAGGGGGTAACTCCATAGACATTAGCCTCAAACATATATATGAAAAACCTTTAAAGCCATCAGAGTTGATGGAAAATATACCAGATAAATTAGAAAAAATAATAATGCATTGTCTGGAAAAAACCCCCCTGGCGCGCTATCCAACTTTAAGAGAACTGATAGGCGACCTTCAAAAATACGAGACCGATAAACCTTTAAGTTTCAGCGCCAAAGGACAAAATCTAAATAGGACCGGTGTATTTATGAAAAAAATAAGGCCTCATCTGGCAACTATTATTATGGCAGCTTTTATGGTTGTCTTTCTGGTCCTATTTATATTTTATAGTTATAAATACTATAATGATAAAACTGCCGGCCATGCTATGGTCTCGGTCCCCCCGGTTGAGAATATTCCAGCTGAAAATGCAAAAGAAATACTTGCATTATTTAATCTGAATTTAATAGTAAAAGACGAAATCTACAATTCAGAAATCCCGGAAGGATTTATCATAGAACAAACTCCGGAACCCAAAAAAAATATTCCAGCAGGCAGCGATATTGAAGTAATTATCAGCAAAGGCCAGGAAATTACATTTATTCCAATTCCTAACCTAATAGGTCTTAGCCTGGAAGATGCCTCAGAAATATTAGAGAATTCCGGACTCATAAAAGGAAATATTTCTAAAGAATATTCCAGTACTTTTAAAGAAAATTTGATCATAGACCAGAAACCAAAATTTAACGAAAGAATTGAGCCGGGAGGATCTGTAAATATAATTGTAAGCAAAGGTGAGGAGACTATCATTATTCCCAATATTATTGGCCTGGACTTTATAGAAGCTTCAAATTATCTTGAACCTCTTGGCCTGATAGTAAAAAGCATTAATAAAGCCCCGGTAACAAGTACAGATATAACAAATGAAACTGGAAAAATCATAAAAGTAATCCCATCTCCGGGTTCTAAAGTTAAAGTAAATAGCCTGGTGGAAATAACAATTTCAACAAATGAGCCGCTGGTTCTTGTTCCCAATCTTATACAGCTTGACCTTGAACAGGCCGAAAGTAACCTTAATTTAATAGGTATTAATTATGAAAGAAGTTATATACATACAGGTTACTCAGTACAGGAAGGTACAGTTTTAGGTCAATATCCTGAAGCCGGGACCTACATTTCCCCGGGTTCCAGTGTCATTTTATTTATAGGCAGTTAAGACCTGTCATTCAGTACTGAAAAATCCCATGGATTCAAATTTCCGGGCTCTTCTGGACTTTAATTCTTCTCCGGGAATGCCGGCAAACCTCTCAAGCGCACCAATAATATATTTTTTTACAATCTTTACCATTCTTCCGGGCGCATTCTGAGCCCCGCCAATTGGTTCGGGGATCACTCTATCTATTACCTTGAGTCTAAGCATATCTCTTGAAGTCAGCCTTAGTTCCCTTGCTGCCAGTTTGGTACCGGAAGGATTTTTCCATAGAATAGCTGCACACCCTTCAGGTGAAATAACCGAGTAAGTGGAATTTTCCAGCATTGCCACTTCATTTCCAACAGCCAGTGCCAGTGCTCCCCCGCTTCCTCCTTCACCAATTAAAATAGCAATAATGGGAACCTTAACTTCAAACATAAGCAAGATACTTTTTGCAATAGCGCTTGCCTGTCCATCGTCTTCAGCTTCAAGAGCAGGGTACGCTCCTGGCGTATCAATTAAAGTAACGATAGGAAAACCGAACCTGTCAGCCAGCCGCATAATCCTCTGGGATTTTCTATATCCCTGAGGTATGCTCATACCAAAGTTATACTCCAATCTCTGTTTTATATCTTTGCCTTTATTATGCCCGATAACAGCAACAGTCTTTCCATTAATCTTACCCAGACCTGTAACAATCGATCTGTCCTCACCGGTCAGCCTGTCACCGGAAAGTTTTACAAAATCTTCAAAAATACCATTTATGTAATCCAGGCATTGTGGTCGGTTTTCATTTCTCGAAAGCTCCACGATCTTCCAGACTCTTTTAGCGTCCCTTTCGACTTTTTTATAACTTTCAATTTTCCGGGCAAGGTCTCTTTCTGCATCTTTAAAATGTATGCCGGTAAAGAAAGGAATTTTTTTTAATTTTTCAAGCTTGGACAGTGCCTCTAAAATCTCTTTAAGATAACTTTTTGGAATTTCTTCCAGCTTTTTTAAATCCATATCATTCCTTAAATAACTTTAACAGATTAATCAGGGTACTTCTGAGTTCATTTCTATTTACAATCATATCCACCTGACCATTTTTTAAATTCCTCTCTGAAGTTCCGAAATCCGGAGGAAGATTCTTTTTTATAGTCTGTTTTACAACTCTTGGACCTGCAAAACAGAAGAGCGCATCGGGTTCTGCTATTATGATATCCGCCACTGTGGCAAAGCTTGCGCTAACACCTCCGGAAGTGGGATTGGTAATTATGGTTATATAGGGGATTTTACTCTCCTTTACTCTGTTCACACTGGAGACTGTCTTTGCCATTTGCATCAGGGATATTACCCCCTCCTGCATCCTTGCTCCACCTGATGCGCAGAATATAACCAGGGGAATATTTTTTTCAATACAGTAGTTGGATAAAATCTTAATCTTCTCTCCTACCACACTTCCCATGCTTCCGCCCATAAAACCAAAATCCATAATACCAAGGGCAACATCATTTCCCTCTATCTTTGCCTCACCAATGATGACTGCTTCATTCAGGCTGGTTTTAAGCTTCGTCTCTTTCAGTCTTACACTATAAGACTTAACATCATAAAAGTTCAAAAAATCATCTGAATTAATATTCTTTCCCAGCTCGATAAAACTATTGCCGTCTACAGTAATTTGCAATCTGTCCCTTGCATTAATGTAGTGGTGATAATTGCAGTACGGACATACCCACAGATTTAATATAAAAATTTCATTTTCAATATCCTTAGTGCAATTCTTGCATTTGATTTTTTCCATCTTATGCCCCGTTTATGAATATTTTTTAAATCCCAGAGTGACATTATGACCGCCAAAGCCCATAGAATTTGAAAGTGCAATACGGACCTCTCTCTTCTGGCTTACCTTTGCTGTATAATTCAAGTCGCACTTCTCATCCGGATTATCAAGATTTATAGTTGGAGGAATAATATTATTTTTTATAGCCAAAATTGCAGCCAAAGCTTCAATCGCACCTGATGCCCCCAGGCAGTGGCCGATCATTGATTTAGTTGAATTTATATTTATGTTATAAGCATATTCGCCAAAACATCTTTTAATTGCGGCACTTTCAACAACGTCATTTAAAGTAGTTGATGTCCCGTGAGCATTAATATGGTCCACCTCTTTCAGGTCTATGCCGCCCTCATCCAGACAACTCCTGATACATCTTGCCACATTTGCACCCGACTGCTCCAGTGCCGTTATATGATAGGCTTCCCCTGAAAGACCATATCCAAAAATCTCGCAGTATATCTTAGCATCTCTTCTTAAGGCAGACTTGAGTTCTTCCAATATTAATATACCGCAGCCTTCGCCCATCACAAATCCATCTCTGTCCCTGTCAAATGGCCTGGAGGCTTTCTCCGGTTCATCATTTCTTGTAGAAAGAGCCTGCATATTAGAAAAACCCGCCATTCCTAATGGGGTTATAGCTGCTTCGCTTCCACCAGCAATCATCACTTCAGCAACTCCCCTTTTAATTATTTCAAATGCATCACCTATGGCATTTGAACCTGCGGAACATGCTGTGGTAGTAGTACTTACCGGTCCTTTGGCCCCGCTGGCTATTGAAACCTGGGCAGCTGCCATATTGCATATCATCATAGGAATAATGAAAGGACTTACTTTATCAGCACCCCTGCTCAGCAGTCTTTCATGCTGCTGCTCCAGAGTTGCAAGTCCTCCAATTCCACTTCCTATATAAACTCCCACTTCATTTTCACTCGTTGAATCAATCTTAAGGCTGCTGTCCTTTATAGCATTTGATGCTGCAGCAACCGCAAATTGGGAAAACCTATCCATTCTTTTAGCCTGCTTGAAGTCCATATAATTTTCAGGCTCGAAATCCCTGATCTGTGCAGCTATCCTGGAAGCAATCTTTTCTACATCAAACCGGTCAATCCTGCTGACTCCTGATTTCCCCGAAATTAGATTATTCCAGAACTTATCAACTTCCAGTCCTAACGGTGACATTATTCCCAGCCCGGTTACAACTACCCTTCTTCCTTTATTCATTTGTTCCATCAATAATTCCTTTTTTTATAAAGTTACCACTCTACCTGTTAAATACCCATTCCGCCATCCAGATTTATTACAGTACCGGTTATATAATTGGAGTCATTACTTGCCAGAAAAAGCGCTGTCTTTGCAACATCGTCTACACTTCCCAGCCTCCCGGTAGGAATTTGTTCCATCAATTTTTCCTTTATTTTATCACTCAACTTTTTGGTCATTTCAGTCTCAATATAGCCAGGAGCTATAGCATTAACCAGAATATTTCTGCCCGCTAGTTCTCTGGCAAGAGTCTTGGTAAGCCCTATTATTCCGGCTTTAGATGACGAGTAATTACTCTGTCCCGCATTCCCGTGAACCCCGACTATTGAAGATATATTTATTATTTTTCCACTTCTATTCTTTACCATATATTTGACTGTATGCTTGGAACAGATAAAAGCTCCGGTCAGGTTTATATCAATTACTTTTTTCCAATCTTCAAGACTCATCCTGAGTATTAGATTATCCCTGGTGATTCCGGCATTATTGACCAGAATATCAATCCTGCCTTCATCCTTAATAATTTTTTCTATAGACTGCTCCACACTTTTTTCATCAGTTATATCTACTTTGAAAAAATTAACTTTATCATCATAAGCCGGCTTAAATTCACTTACGGTCCTGGCTCCTTCTTCCTGGTTGACATCGAAAATATATACAGATGCACCTTCCTTTAAAAAAGTCTGGCTGATCTTCTTTCCAATGCCCCTGGCACCGCCGGTTATTATGGCCACCTTATCTTTAAGCCTCATTTATGATTCCTTCTTTTTTTAATGCATTTTTTAAATTTTCAATATCTTCCATTTTGTTGGTGTTCAGTATAATAATATCCTTGCCACTCCTTTGTGCAATTCTACTAACCAATCCGGATAAAACTCCCCCGGGACCAACTTCTACAAATATCGCGACGCCTTTCTCAAGCAGATACTCAATACTGTCGACCCACCTTATGGGACCGGTCAGCTGGCCGGTCAAAGTCTTTTTAATATCATTCCTATCCCTGTAAGTCACCTCGGTAGTGGAAAAGAAAGGCAAATTCATGTCTGTAAGTTTAACATTCTCTTCAATAAATCTTACAAGTTTATCTGAAACTTCCTTCATTAACGGGGAGTGCGAAGCAATACCGACTTTAAGCGGTATTATCTTTCTTACCCCTCTTGATTTTAATTCTTTTATCGCTTCACCAACTGCATCTTCATATCCGCTTATCACTATCTGCAAGTAGTCATTATAATTAGCAACAAATACCCTGTCTTTAAAACCACCAAGAACATCTTCAATTATACTTATCCCTGTCCCCAAAACAGCAGCCATCATTCCTTTTGCACTCCTGTCAGCTTCACTCATAATCTTTCCCCTGTATCCAACAAGCTTCACCCCCTGCTCAAAACTATAAGCGCCGCTGCTGTAAAGCGCGCTGTATTCTCCCAGGCTATGTCCCAATACAGTATCAATACATTCCTCGTTTATGGAAAGATCATTTACTATATAATCATTTAGAGCACAGCTTAATGTGCAAATTGAAATCTGACTAAACCGGGTATTATCAAGTGAATTATCCTTATCGCTGCCGCTAATTATCTTTAATATATCTTTACCTATAACCTCACTTGAAATTTCAAAGTACCTTCTATATTTGCTATTGGCGCCTAAAAATTCTCCCCCCATATCCTGGTACTGCGACCCCTGACCCGGGAACATAAGTGCAATCCTTTTCAAGCCCCAAGTGTTTTTTTTGTTTTTACCATTCAACTATAGAAATCCTTCCTAGCCCAGGGCAAACATTATATCCGCCGTGCAGGCAATATCATTTCCAACCATTGCCCTTCCCTTTGCCTTACCAATATTTCTCTTAAAGCTTTCCATCTCCACCTCTACCGTCAGTTCATCTCCAGGTTTTACTATTCTCCTGAACCTGGCTTTATCTATACCGGCAAATAATACAAGTTTTCCTTTATTTTCAGACAGCATAAGAACTGAAACTGCTCCTGCCTGGGCAATAGTCTCAACTATGAGAACTCCGGGCATAATGGGGTTGGAGGGAAAATGTCCCTTAAAATAATATTCTTCCTGCCTGACATATTTTACTGCTTTAATTCTCCTGCCTGGCTCAACTTCAACAATTTTATCGATTAAAAGAAAAGGGTCTCTGTGGGGAATAATACTTTCAATATCTTTCCTGCTCATTTCTTTCATAACTTGTTTCCTTTATATAAAAAAATCCTTAATGATAAATATAAAATGGAACCCCTGCAGCTTTTTAGATAGACGCTGCAATATTTTTATAGTTTCATAGAAAAACCGCTGCTTTGACTCTGCAGCCTGCTGCAATACAGAATTCCATCTTTTTTTCGTTATTTATTCTTTCTTTTTTTATATAATATATAGTACTATACATTATAAAAAATTATTAAAAAGGAGCAAACATTGAAAGAAGTAAACTGGGTTTTAGCGCTGGTAATGTCTATTATTTTTGGACAGCTTGGCGTAGACAGGTTCATAATGGGTCATGTAGGCCTGGGGATTTTAAAACTGATAACATTTGGCGGTTTTGGAATCTGGTGGATCATTGATGTCATTTTAATTGCTACTAAATATAATTTTAGCAATGTAAAATGGGTTGACTGAATAAATCTTTAAATATTAAATGATAAATTTCAATTTAGATAAGTATAAAAAGTTCCTTGAGACCGATCATATCGGAAAAAACATAATTTATTTAAAAAAGGTAGACTCCACCAATAATTTTGCCTCTAATCTCATAATTAATAAAGAAGAAAGCCAGAAAAGTCTTAATGGGACTGTGGTACTGGCTGAAACCCAGGAAAAAGGCAAAGGCAGACTTGAAAGAGTGTGGGTATCTCCTGAAGGGGGTCTATGGTTTACTATAATACTTAAAACCAGACTTGAAGAAAAAAATCTTCCGGAAGTTACACTGATTGCCGCTTATTCCATCGCTGCTGTGCTGGATACAGAATATAAAATAAAAGCAATTATAAAATGGCCTAACGATATTTATTATGAAAAATTAAAGTTAGGCGGCATTTTAACTGAAGTTGAAAAAATAAACAGCGATATTTATTTAATTATTGGAATTGGTATAAATGCAAACCTGGATACAGAAGACCTTGCCCCTTTTGGTAAAAAATCAGTGTCTATTAAAACTATATTGGGTAAAGATATAGAAAGAGAATATTTCCTATCAAAAATACTGCTTAATTTTGAGAGAGATTATAAATATTACTCACAAACAAGAGATTTTAAAACTTTATTTAAAAAAATAGAAAAAATTCTTAACTATGATTAAATCCTGGAGGTGCTTTTCTTATATAATATTAGTATAATAAGACCATTATAATTGCTTTATAAAAATTCTATAATAAGTTTATGAAATTTCGAACCAGGTATTAAAAGAAGTAATCAATTTTAAGGATTTGTTATACCTATTCAAGGATTTTTAATGGTCTTATCATGTTCCCCTATTGTCCTGAGTAATATTTTACCTTCATAATAATTCCAGGTTATTCTAATATTCATATTAATACTTGTTTCAAAAATATCTTCTTTTCCTTTTATTTTTTTAGTTCTTAGAGACGGATGATAGGGATTTTCAGAAAGTATTTTTAATTTAGCCATTACTGTCTTCTTTATATCTCCTGAAAATAATTTATAATCTTTTTTAAATCTTTCTGAAAAAAATATTTCCATCTTATTTTTCTAGTTTTTCTATTAAATCCTTAAATCCAGAAGCTTTATGGATTCTACCGGACTTAATATCTGCTTCAACTTCTTTTTCTTTAGCCTGCCAATCCTTTGACCAGAACCATAGCTGTGATCTGTCTATAACCAGGACAGGTTTTATTACTATTTTGTCATCTTCCAGAGTTATCTCAAGATTATCGCCAGCTTTAAGATCAAGTTTTTTAACAATTTCTGCCGGCAGAGTCACTTGTGACCTTTCTCTTAGCTTTGTAACCATTCTCCTCACCACCAATTAAATAAGATTTTCCTATATTCGTATTATACCAAATTCAGAAAAATAAATAAAACAAAAACCATTTTTAAAAATAACTGGATAATATCATTAAAAAATTATTTAAATAATTCCAAAAATGAAAATATTTAATTTTAAAATACCTTCCGCATCTCACTCAGCAGTAATAATCCCAATTGATAAACTGCTTTAATGAAATAATCTTTATTCTCTTTCAACAGATATAGTAGCCTTGGTAACTATTGCTGCAATAGCACCTATTGCGGCCCATACCGGCAAAAGTATTGCCCCAACCACTCCCAGGGTCAAAGGAATCTGAATCAGGGTTTTCCCTTCTTCACTTTTAATGGTAATTTTCCTGATATTTCCTTCTCTTATCAGTTCCTTGATCTTTCTCAGTAAATCTTCACCTTTTACCTCAAACTCCTCTTTATTTTTTTTAGTAATTTTTATCACCTACCTTTTAATTAAAATCATTAATTAAACATCTGCCAGGATTGGAACTTTTATTAGATTTTTAATATCTATATAAAATTATATCAGATTGGCTCCCTTAGTATGTATAATTTCGAAACAGTTATTAAAATAATTAATTAAAATCACAGATTATAAATATTTTTCAAATTTAAATCAAAAATTTTAAATTAAATTTTCTTTAGATTCTCAAAACCAAGAAGATAGTCATCATAACGAATTGGAGACTCTACCCCAAACTCAGCAAGCAAATCCAACACCTCATTTACAGAAAGACCAAGCTCTTCCGCCATTTTTCCTATGGATACCTTTCCTGCATGATATAATTTAAGCCAGTAGAATACCCATCCTTCCTGTATCAACTCCCTGATGACTTCTGACTTTGCCTCTTTCTTTCGTGCTGACAATTTAGATATCCGCTCTATTTCTTCCTTGTTTAAACGCAGGCTCATTACGCTCATTTTATTTACCTCCCCTTATTCTTTCTTCTGCAT
>JADHVN010000032.1 GCA_016783995.1 Actinomycetota bacterium | reverse complement strand
GCTTCTGTTAAAGAGAAAATAGATCCTTAAATATTACCAGATTTATGATAGATTCCTATCGGAAAGAAATGGAAGGAATATTTGTTGGATGTAATGTTTTCGAACAACGAAATTTCTTACAGAAATTCATTGAAAAGATTATGATATATGAAGAAAAAATCGAGATCATATACTATGCCCCGGGACCTAATTCTGCTTTTTCAAAGCTTTAAGACGCTTAAGAACATCATCAATGGTTTTATCCCCTTTTTCCTTGCAGGCCAACAGGAATTCTTCAATTTCCCTGGTTATTCTATGAGCTAATTCTATAATTGGATCTTCCATATTTTTAAATCAATTTTTGTTATCAATATTGGGGTATGCTGGCTCCCCGAGTAGGACTCGAACCTACAACCCTTCGGTTAACAGCCGAATGCTCTACCATTGAGCTATCGGGGAATAGTGATGGCACGATATGCCATTATAGTATATAAGAAGTTTATTTCAAGGTCTAAATTAATATAAAAATTAAATAACTCTGCTTTAAAATATCTTACAGGACAAATTATAACTTTTATTAATGCTCGAGAAAATCTCTTAAAATCCCACTCCTGTTTGGATGTCTCAACTTTCCCAGGGTCTTGGATTCTATCTGCCTGATTCTTTCCCTGGTAACACCAAATTCCCTGCCCACTTCTTCAAGTGTTCTGGGGTGACCATCCTGCAGTCCGAATCTCAGCTGGATAACTTTTCTTTCCCTATCATTTAATGTATTTAAAACCTCTTGAAGCTGTTCCTGGAGTATGGTAAAAGAGGCAGCATCAGAAGGCGTTTCAACTTCCGAATCTTCTATGAAATCCCCCAGATGGCTATCCTCTTCTTCTCCTATAGGAGTCTCAAGAGATACCGGCTCCTGGGATATTTTCATGACCTCTCTTACCTTCTCCGCAGAAAATTTCATTTTCCTTGCAATCTCTTCCGGGGTAGGCTCTCTTCCAAATTTCTGCAGAAGCTGTCTCTGTGTTCTTATTAATTTGTTTATTGTTTCTACCATATGCACAGGGATTCTTATAGTCCTTGCCTGATCGGCTATAGCTCTGGTTATGGCCTGCCTGATCCACCAGGTGGCATAGGTAGAAAATTTATAACCCTTTTTATAATCAAATTTCTCTACCGCTCTTATAAGTCCCAGATTGCCTTCCTGTATCAAATCTAAAAAGAGCATTCCCCTGCCCACATATTTTTTGGCAATGCTTACCACAAGCCTTAAATTAGCTTCGACCAGCATTCTTTTAGCTTTCATATCGCCTGCTTCAATCTTCTTGGCAAGATGAACTTCTTCAAAAGCGGTCAGAAGTCTTACTTTTCCAATTTCTTTAAGGTACATCCTGACCGGGTCATTTGTAGGAGATTTTATGGTTAAATCCAGTTTTTTAGTAAAAATTTCCTCTTCACTTTTTTTACCCGGGTTTCTACTGTTAATGTCATCATCTTCTTCACTTACAATCTCTATTCCCAGATTCTGAATGACATCATAAATATTTTCAATTTGCTCTTTGGACAGTTCTATATCTGAAAGGATTTCAGCAATTTCTTCAGTAGTCAGAAGTCCATCAGCTTTACCTTTACTAATCAGCATTTTCACTTCTTCTAACTTAAACTCTGATCCTCTCTTCATGTTAAATTCACCTCTAAACTTAAAGTATTCTCAAATTCATTTTCTCTTTTTCCAGTTCTATTAATCTCCGGTACAGTTCATCATACTTACTGGCTGCCTCTTCATTTTCTACAACACTGCCCGCATTTTTATTTTTCTCATATTCTATCATCTTTTTCCTGATATTCTCAATTTCTTCAGAAATACGGATTCCTTTTAAATTATTGATGATTTCGTTACTTACCAAACTA
Organism: Actinomycetota bacterium; assembly: GCA_016783995.1. Next base: position 10,360 of record JADHVN010000032.1, on the reverse strand, counting down.
ATATTCTGGTTCTTAAAATGTGACTCGCTAAATAAAATATAATTATATAATTTTTTCACATCTTCATTTTCTATTGCCCCTGACGTAATTTTAAAAGGAAAGTTTACCTTTTTATTATCCTCTCTCGCTCTTGAAATCTCATTTCTTATAATCAGATAAAGTTGTCTGGTATCCTCAAATCTAAAATAATCAGGACCCAGACTTAAAAGTTCGTCAATCTTGTCTCCCAGCCCATTTATTATCAGTTTTAATGCCTCTACCTCTATTCTTTTTAAGGGAATGATATTTTCGCTTCCAGTCTCTTTTTCCCCGATATCGTAATCTTTATTCCAGTGTACAGCCCTATTTTTATGATCATACTTTTTCTTTAACATCTCTTCCAGAAGCAGGTTTTCCGCAAGATTCAACTTTTCAGCCACACTCTTTATACACTCTCCTTGAATAATGCTTGAAGAAAGAGTGGAAATAAACCTTATGAGATGATCACTTGCTTTCAGTTTACCGGGCAGGCTGTTTATATTATATTTTTTTATAATTGCATCAATTGTAAAATCAATAATGCTTACAGCATTTTCAATCTTTGCTGCAAAGATTTCTTTGCCCTTTTTAAATATAAAATCAGCAGGATCATATCCTTCTTCAAGTACCGCCACGCTGATATTTAAATTATTTTCATAATACAAATCAAGCCGCTCATTATACTCTCTTAATCTTTCAATTCCCTTAAGGGAAGCGTTCATACCAGCTGTATCACTATCAAAAACCAGCACGATATTTTTTGTAAATCGCCCTAAAAGCTTTATCTGGTCTGAAGTAAGGGCAGTACCCAGACTGGCAACCACATTTTTTATCCCGGACTGATACAGGGCCATTACATCAGTATACCCTTCAACTATAAGCACTTCATCTTCTTTGACAATATGATTTTTGGCCTGAAAAATTCTATATATATTTTTACCTTTAGAATAAAGCCTGGTCTCCGGAGTGTTTATATACTTTGCTTTCTGACCGCCAGTTTTACCGGCATCCGAGATAACTCTTCCTCCAAAACCTATTGTTTTCCCGACTATATCTTCAATGGGAAACATTATCCTGTCTCTGAACCGGTCGTATATCTCACCTGAACCTCTATTGCTTTTAATAGCCAGTCCGCACTCTATCACTTCTTCAGGCTTGTACTCTCTTTTTTTAGCAAAATTTGCAAAATTATCCCAGCTGTCCAGGCTGAACCCAACTTCAAATTCCTTCAACGTCTTTTCGTCAAAACCTCTATTCTTTAAATAATTTAAAGAAGGCAAACCCTTTTTGCTGTTAAAAAGTATGAAATTAAAATACTTTTTAGCAAGTTCATTTAATTCTACCAGCCTGTTTTTTAATTTCGATGACTCTTTAGAACCACTGTAATTATACTTTAAATTGTAGCCAATCTTTTTTGCCAGAAATTCAACAGCTTCTATAAACTCCATATTCTCAATCTTCTCTACAAAGCTTATTAAATCGCCACCTTCTCCACACCCAAAGCAATGATAAAGCTGTTTTGAAGTATCAACAGTAAATGATGGAGTTTTTTCCTTATGGAAAGGACAGAGTCCGGTATAATTCCTGCCAGTTTTTTTAAGTTTCACATAATTTGAGATAACACTATAAATATCCGCTTTAGATTTTAATTCCTCTACTCCGCCCTCTTTTAAACTTCTGCTCATTTCTCTTCTAAACACTAAAATATAATAATTAATATATGTGGCAAAACTTCCGGGAAATAAAAAAACAAATTATTCTAACTGCATAAATGAAATAAACTTATGTTTATTTTACCACTAATATATTATTTATTAGATGGGTTATTTCTAAATATTTAGGAAATTTTAATATATTTTTTATTATTCACCCTTTATTGCCGCATGTGCAGCAGCCAGCCTGGCAACCGGAACCCTATACGGTGAACAGCTTACATAATCCATCCCTACCATATGACAGAATTCCACTGAACTCGGGTCACCTCCATGTTCACCACAGATACCAATCTTTAAATTTTCTCTTGCTTTCCTTCCCTTTTCAACACCCATTTTAATTAACTGGCCCACACCGTTCCTGTCAAGAGTGGCAAATGGATCTTTTTCCAAAATTCCTTTTTCTATATAGTCAGGAAGAAACTTGCCGAAATCATCTCTTGAAAATCCATAAGCCATCTGGGTCAAATCATTTGTTCCAAAGCTAAAAAATTCAGCTTCTGTTGCAATTTCATCAGCAGTAACACAGGCTCTTGGAACCTCAATCATTGTACCGACTTTATAGTCAAATTTCAGATTTTCTTTCTTCATTATTCCGTCAGCAATCTTAATAATCTGGTCTTTTAAAACCTTTACCTCCTTTACATCTCCAACCAATGGAATCATTACTTCGGGTTTTACTTTATAGCCCTCTTTGGTAAGCTCAATAGTTGCCTCAAATATAGCCCTGACCTGCATTTCGAGAATCTCAGGATATGTAATAGAAAGCCTGCATCCTCTGTGTCCCAGCATTGGATTCATTTCATGAAGGGAATTAACAGTTGCTTTTAGTTCATCAAATTTCAAACCCAGCTCTCCGGCTATTTCCCTGATATCATCATCTTCATGAGGTAAGAACTCATGAAGGGGCGGATCTAAAAGCCTTATAGTCACAGGCATGTCATTCATCACCTTAAAGATTTCCATAAAATCTTTTTTTTGTATTGGTAGAAGCTTTGCCAGAGCTTTCTCTCTTTCTTCCTTGCTGTTGGCTACTATCATCTTTCTCATAGCTTTTATTCTATCTGCTTCAAAGAACATATGCTCTGTCCTGCAAAGACCGATGCCTTCTGCTCCAAAATTCAAAGCGACTTTAGCATCATTAGGAGTATCGGCATTTGCTCTTACTCCAATTTTCTTGTAATCATCAACCCAGCTCATGAATTTTTTAAAATTTTTCCCAATTTCAGGATCTACTACCGGAATTTTACCTTTAAATACTTCCCCGGTCGAACCATCAAGTGTAACCCAGTCGCCTTTATTTACCTTGCTGCCATTTACTTCAAAATATTGTTTATCCTCAAATACTTTAATGTCTTCCGCACCAGCAACACAGCACTTACCCATACCTCTTGCAACAACAGCGGCATGCGAAGTCATTCCTCCTCTTGCAGTTAAAATTCCCTGAGCTACTGCCATGCCCTGAATATCTTCAGGAGATGTCTCTGTTCTCACAAGAATTACATTTTCACTCTTGGCCTCTTTGACAGCTGTATCTGCATCAAAAACTACCTTTCCCAACGCCGCTCCGGGTGATGCCGGCAACCCTCTGGTAAGTAATTCCGCATTTTTTTTAGCTTTTTTATCCAGCTGTTTATGCAGTAACTGATCAAGCATTTGAGGCTCTACTCTGGTTACAGCAGTCTTTTTATCTATATATCCCTGATCCACCATATCAACTGCAACTTGAAGTGCTGCAGCTGCTGTTCTTTTACCGGTTCTGGTCTGGAGCATATACAATTTTCCTTCCTGAATGGTGAATTCAACGTCCTGCATATCCCTATAATGTTCCTCTAATTTCTTTCGTATATCCATTAGCTGTTTGTAGTTTTCAGGCATTTCTTCTTCCAACTTAGAAATATGCTGTGGGGTCCTTGTACCCGCAACCACATCTTCGCCCTGAGCATTCATCAGATACTCGCCGTAAAACTTATCCTCACCTGTTGCCGGATTTCTGGTGAAAGCCACGCCGGTTCCTGAATCCTGGCCCATATTCCCAAAAACCATTGCCTGCACATTTACTGCGGTACCGAGATTGTGTGGAAGATCATGAAGATTTCTGTAAGATATGGCTCTTTTATTATTCCATGAACCAAATACTGCACCAATGGACATCTTAAGCTGCTCTCTGGGGTCCTGGGGGAAGCTTCTCCCTTTAGCCTCTTTGATTATTTTTTTATAATCTTCTACAAGTTCCCTCAGGTCCTCTGCGGTCAGCTCGGTATCAAACTTTACATTTTTTTTATCCTTTTTTGATTGAAGCGCTTCCTCAAACTTATTATGTTCTACATCCATTACCACATTGCCAAACATCTGGACAAATCTTCTATAGGAATCCCAGCCAAATCTTTCATTTTTTGTCTTTTCAATTAAGGATACTACGGTTTTATCATTCAAACCCAGGTTTAGTACCGTGTCCATCATACCGGGCATGGAAAAAACTGCCCCGGATCTAACAGAAACCAGGAGTGGATTTTTCTCATCTCCGAAACCCATCCCCATTTTTTCTTCTAATTTTTTTAGATTTTCCTCAATTTGATCTTCCAGACCTTCAGGGTACCTTTTACCCAGGTCATAAAATAGGTTACAAACTTCTGTGGTTATGGTAAAACCATAGGGTACAGGTAAACCCATATTGGTCATCTCTGAGAGATCCGCACCCTTTCCCCCCAGAAGTTTTTTCATCTCTCTTTTACCTTCACCGAAAAAATATACATATTTTTTTAAAGCCATTTCCTATCAATCCCTTTCCTGGTTAAATCACTAACTCTATTCTGTAATTGTAAAAAATTAAATCGAATTATGATACCAAAAAAATTAAAAAAAAATAAGAGCAAAATGTTTTAAAAAGGTTTCTATATTCTGCTATTACCCTCTATGGTCAATCTTGAAAAATCTGCCAGCAGTAAGTAAAGGTCAACTGCTTTTTTGATTAAATTAATCCTATTGGATCTTACTTTTTTGTCTTTGTTCATAACCAGAACCTTGTCAAAAAACAAATCTACAATTTCTCCAAATCCATAAAGTTCAGCAATAACTGCAGTGTAATCTTTTTTGCACATAAGGTCCTTTATTGCTTTTTCCTTCATATTAACAGATGAAAATAATCTTTTTTCATATTCTTCCTCCAGCAGTTTCTCATCAACTTCTCCAAATTCTTTTTTATCTATTATATTTTTACATCTAATCATAGGATATGAAATCTTTTTTATATCTTCACTTTCGATAAACTCTTCTATGGCCTTATATCTTAAATCAATATCTAAAATAGAGCAGCATCCTGACCCTAGAATTGATTCTAAAATATCCAATCTCTTATCTTTTTTCTCCAGCAAGAACCTGTATCTTGCAATAATAAAATCTTTAATCCCGGTACTAATCTTCAAATCACTTATACCTCTAAAATCAAAAGATTTTTGGTAGAGGTTCTGATTGTAACTTATTAAACCGGTCAGATCAAAATCATATTTTCCTTTAAGTATCGAAAGTACAATACCAGAAGCTTTTCTCCTTAATGCAAAAGGATCTTCGGAACCGGAAGGTATCTTTCCCACCAGAAACATCCCGGTTATAGTATCAATTTTATCAGCAATAGATAATATCAGGCCTACATCTGTGGCCGGAAGAATATCAGCGGCAAACCTGGGAAGGTAGTGTTCAAAAATTGCATCCGACACCTCGCTCTTTTCGCCCTTCTCCATGGCATACTGACAGCCAACTACCCCCTGAAGTGCTGGAAATTCCACTACCACATTGGTAACCAGGTCACATTTGCAAAGCATACTTGCTGCAGCTAAATTAGTAGAGATATCATCTTTTTCGTGGAGCCTGCTACCCACCAGTAACTTGGCAATATAGGCGCTGACCTTTTTAAGCCTTAAAGCTTTATTATGCATACTGCCAAGATTTGAAAAGAAAATCACTCCCTTTAGTTTATCAGCCCAGTAGTTGAAATCGTGTTTTTTATCCTCTTCATAAAAAAATGCGGCATCGCTCAACCTGGCTTTCAGTACTCTTTCATTACCCTTCTTTATTCCACCATTATCTTTTATTCCATTCTGTATAATCAAAAATTTGGTGCTGACATTACCCGATTTATCTAAAACTGCAAAATATTTCTGGTGGTACTGTATTGCTTCTACAAGTAGGTCTTTAGGAATGTATAGAAACTCTTCAGGGAAGTTACCTATAACAACATTCGGTATCTCGACCATATTCACCACATCATTTAGTAAGTTTCCATCCAAAACAACCTTATAGTTGCCTTTCCATACTTTTTCTTCCAGTTGATTGATCTGATTCAATATTAATTCTTTTCTTTTTCCAGCATCAGCTATTACTTCCCCCTTATCCTGGAGTAGTTTAAAATAGCTGTCGGCATCCTTTATGTTAATAGGTCCGGGACTTAGTATGCGGTGTCCAAAAGTAATATTTGCGGAATTTAAATTTGCAATGCTAAATTTTATTACCTCATTATCATACAAAGCAAGAATCCATCTTATGGGACGAGCAAATTTAATATCATAGTCTGCCCAGGTCATCTGCTTACTGAAGGTAAGAGAGAGTATAGAGTCCTTTAGTATATCAGGCAGGACATCTACAGCTTTTTTTCCTTCTTCTATAATCCTTTTTCCCAGATATACACCTTTGCCCTCAACTTCGATTTCTTCCAGATCAGAAACTTCCAGATTCAAACTCCTGGCAAATCCTTCTGCAGCCCTGGTAGAATTGCCATCCTTATCAAATGCAACCTTCAGGGTAGGGCCGGCAACTGTTCTCTCTTTAGAATTTTGAAGCTCACTTAATCCTTTTACTACAGCAACCAGCCTTCTTGGCGAACTGTAAGTTTGAATATCTTCAAATTCTAATCTATTTTCAGCCAGTTTATTTTCAAGAATTTCCTTAAGCCCCCTAACTCCTTCTCCAGTACATGAAGGAGGTAGTTCTTCAGTTCCAATCTCAAAAACTAAATTTTTTCTCATAATTATTTTCTATTCCTTTTTAAGTAGCGGGTATCCCATTTCCTCTCTCTGCTTAAGATAGGCAGAACATAAAATTTTGGCAAGATTTCTAACTCTGGCAATATAAGAAGTCCTCTCCGCTACACTTATTGCCTCTCTTGCATCCAGCAAATTAAAAATATGTGAACATTTAATTACATATTCGCATCCTACAAAGATAAGTCCTCTGTCAATAACTCTTTCAAATTCCTTTTCATATTTCTTAAACAAATCCAGAAGCATACTTACACTGGCTACTTCAAAATTATAAACCGACCACTGTTTCTCAGATTCAAGATGCAAATCCCCGTAGGAGATCCCGTCAGACCATTTTAGATCCCAGAAACTATCCTTGTCCTGCAGGTACATAGCAATCCGCTCCAAACCATAAGTGATCTCTGCCGAGACAGGCTTGAGCATAAAGCCTCCCATCTGTTGGAAATAGGTAAACTGGGTTATTTCCATTCCATCAGCCCATACTTCCCAGCCCAGGCCTACAGCACCTATAGTTGGAGATTGCCAGTCATCCTCAACAAACCTTATATCATGCAATTTTAAATTAATACCCAGACTCTCAAGAGAACCAAGATAAAGTTCTATTACATCATCAGGAGATGGTTTTAACAGTACCTGAAACTGATAATAAAACTGGGTTCTGAAAGGATTTTCACCATATCTACCGTCTGTAGGTCTCCTGCTGGGCTCGACATAAGCAACATTCCATGGTTCAGGGCCCAAACACCGCAGGAAAGTATCCGGGTTGAATGTTCCCGCACCCTTTTCCAGGTCCATCGGCTGCTTTATAATACAGCCATTATCTGACCAGTATTTTTGCAGGTTAAAAATAATATCCTGGAAATTCATAGTTCCTTATTTTAATAACATTAATTTTAATAGTCAATTAAACTGGATCAAAACATTGGAGCAAAACAGAAATTTTCTGCTCCACCAGGCAATTATCACCGGTAATTTTATCTTATTTTATATAGAAATTAATGATATGTTGTTTTTTATAGTTTAACGCTTAAAAGTATACACTCTAGAAGCTGGAATTTATAATAAAAAAGTAAAAAAAGTTTTAAACTGCTTACAGTCCTATTTTTTTAAAATATTTAAAACTTTCCACATTGCATTCAGTATGGTAAATAATATAGTTCTCTATCAGTTTATACACCCTTTTAAGTGTTGGAAGACCTACCTCTAAATCTCTAAAATCTTCGAGTTTGAGATTAAATAAATCATATAAAAACCTGTAATCTGATGCACCCAGGACTTCCATACCTCCTGAAGAATCTGCACATTTCCTGCAAAGAATCCCTCCATATCTAACTGAAAAATAAATTTTATTTTTATGGAAAGAGTATAAATTTTTTAATTTCTGATTGCACTTGCTGCAGTTTTCAAGCAAAGGTACATAGCCTGTAATTCTTAAAAACTTAATTTCGAAAAAACACATAGTCTTCTTTAGAGAGACGACATCTTCCGGATCCAGATTGTTGATCTCGTTAAAACAGATATAAATTAATTTAAATAAAAGTTGGGAAGAGTCTCCGCCGGAGACCTGTGTTTTTAAGATAATTTTGCTTATGATTTCACAGAAGACAAATTTGTAAAAATCTGAAGCAATATTTTTAAAACTTTTTATTATTTCTACCTGATTTATAATATCCAGATTCCTGCCTGTTGAAAGCTCCAGATCAACAAGATTAAAAAGCTCAAGCCTTCCCCCAAATTTACTGCGGATCTTCCTGGCGCTTTTAGCTACTGCATTTATTATATCTCCATCCTGGGAGTACATTTTAACTATTTTATCTGATTCTCCCAGTTTATATGATTTTAAAATAATAGCCTTAGCTTTATAAGATGGCATTTTTTATTTATTAAAAATAGCACTGTACTCTTTGATTATGTTTATTCCACTGCTGGTCCCCAGTCTTGTTGCGCCGGCATCTATAAGCGCCTGTGCATCTTTAAATGTTCTTATTCCGCCTGATGCTTTAACTCCTATATTCCTGGTAACAATTTCTCTTATCAGCCTGACATCATCAAGTTCTACACCTTTTACACCAAACCCGGTAGATGTCTTCACAAAATCTGCGCCAGATCTCTCAATAATTGCGCACACTTTTTTAATTTCATCCCTGGTTAAAATTGCAGTCTCGATTATGACCTTGATATTAATATGCCTGTTATATTCTGCTATTTGTTCACGCCTTATCACATTAACAACTATTTTGATTTCTCTTTCGACATACTCATAATTACCGCTTTTCACAGCTCCTAAATTTATTACCATATCCAGCTCATCTGCACCTTTTTTTACATTATTCCTTGCTTCAAAGACCTTTGTTTCTATAGTATTTGCCCCCAGCGGATAGCCTACCACAGAGCAAACTTTTACATCGGTGTCGGCCAATATTTTTTTTGCCTGTGCTATATAAGTAGGATTAATACACACTGCTGCAAAATGATTTTTTTTAGCATTAATACATAACTGTTCTATGTCCTTTGAAGTTGCAATAGGATTAAGTAATGTCTGATCAATAGTCTTTGCTAATTGCTCTTTAGTTAACGTTTTTACCACTCACCTTTATTTATCTATAACTAATAATATTTTTATAATCAATAGCCAAAAAACCAGATTTAAAACTGTTTTTATTCATTATAGCTTTAATCTCATTAAATCCCGGTCCACTCCTCTACCATATTCATTTTTCCTCAAGATAATTTTTTTAAAACCAAAATCCTTATAAAGTTGGCCAGCAGCCTTATTGACAGGATCAACGGTTAATTCTATTTCCTTAAAATCATCGTTTTTTAAAATATCAATTACTTTTCCCAGAAGCATCCTGCCGATGCCTTTTTTTCTGTATTCTTTGTCAATATAAAAAGAATGAATAAAAGCTGTATTCTTATCTTTCCAGCTTCTTATAAGCTCGCATACTCCAATAATATCAGAGCTGTCCCTACTTTTTTGAGCTACAATAAATTTTCCATACCTTATTATTACCGGTATTACCCACTGGTTTATTGAAGCTTTGTTTCCCAGATTCTTTTTTTCTAATTTTCCAATCCTGCTTACCAATTTCCAGTCAACACCCTTTATCTCCTGTATAAATATATTGTTCATACTAGAAACTAATATTTATTTTAAAATTTAAAAAAAAGACATATCTAGTATCAATTTTACATTATTTGTCAATAGCAGCAGCCGTAGTTTTGAGTAGTTTGAGATTGAATAATTTATGATGAAAAAAATTAGAGTTTAAAAGTTCTTCTTGTGTCAGATACTAAACTATCCTGGATACTTTCCATATCTATTCTATTTTTTTCTTCCTCGTGGTCATAATTATATATATGCAGTATGCCGTGTATTATCAGCAAAATTATCTCCAGATTCAGATTCCAGTTTTCATCCTGTTTTAAAATATTGGACTGCGCAACTTCCGGACAAATAATTATTTCCCCTACAGTATAAGTGCTTGCCCCCGGGCTTATCTTATCTTTATCAGAAATATATGAAAAAGACAGCACATCAGTTTCCCTATCTATTCTCCTGTATTTTTTATTTAATTTCCTTATTTCTTTCCC
>JADHVN010000031.1 GCA_016783995.1 Actinomycetota bacterium | reverse complement strand
AATGGGTATGCAATAACCAGGATTAACCTTTACAGTTGGCACTTTACCAGCAGGTATATCCTCAGCCAGCAATATTAATCTTACAGGGCAGCTCCTATCTGCTCCTTTTATGTCTTCTGTTCTTACTGCATATCCATCCATAGCAGAATTATTATAGACCGGTATATCATCCTTTGAGATTACATCTTCTGCCAGTATCAGGCTCAGGCTGTCAAGTAAAGGAACTTTTACAGCTTTAATTCTTATACTACATTCAAGCACTTTATTTTGAGCTTCTTTTACAGAAAGCATAATTTTCTCCAGATACAGTGTATGATATTATTTATAGACATTAATATTATTATTTTAAAATAAACATGTAAAGTAACTAGAGATCTATTTTAACCACTTTTGAGGTCTCGGTGTCTAAGCTAAAAAGAATATCAGGCTTGGAAGCTATAAATGTACTAAAAAAATTGGGATTTATACAAAGAGGATTTTTTGGTCTTAGAAAATCATTTATCTCCTAATCTTTAGATTTAAGCTTCTCTATTTCTTCAGCTATTTTTTCAAGGGAATCAAATATACAATTGACTGTCTTATAAGTAAAATCACAATGAAAAATATCTGGCTTGGTGCAGATATCTTTAAATTTTAATTCACTCATAACTATAAACCTCTGAGTATTTAGATATTCAATTAATTTACTCATCTTTCTTTCCTTGATTAATTTTTATATAAAATGATTATACCAAAATATGTAATTATTTTTGTATGAATAACTGACCCACATTTTTCATTATTGAGAATACGTTAATAGAGAATATATTAAAAGAGAGAATAAAATTAAAAAATATTGACAAAATTATTATTAATAATATAATGATACTCATTATCATTATCATTATCAATAAGATTGTTTAGCATAAATAGTAAAAAGAGCAATATAAATTTCTGGAAGGATAAAATCAAGGTTAGCGGATTTAGGTTTACTGAAACCAGAAAAGCTATTCTATATACTTTTATCGAGAATCCGGGAGAATATAATGTAGAAGAATTACATTCCCTGGTTTGTATTAAATATCCGGGAATCGGAATTGCTACAGTTTACAGGACTATAAAATTAATGGAGAGAATAGGCCTGATAAGTAAATCTAATATTGAAGACATTAAATCTAGATATAGACTTAATAATATTGGAACTTCAAAAACCTATAGAAACTTTCAAGATACGAAACAGGATAATTTTAGTGCAAGGAAAATTCATAAAACTAACTCACAGGATGACTATAATTTATTATCGTTTTCCAATACAGGTAGTAATTATGAAAATTTTAAAGATGCTGAGAGAATAAAAAACCTCGAAAAACAGATGTCCATATGGCTAAAGGATTTAAATAAATTAAAAAGAGAAAAGGAGATAACATTGGAAGATATGATTAAGGACCTAGCAAAAATTGACGAGATTATAAAAAACCATAGTTATAACAGAAGCAGTCTTATCCAGATGTTACTGGATGTCCAGAAAGAATGTAATTGGCTTCCAAAACATGTCTTGTTTTATATAAGCGATAAACTGGAAATACCATTGACTAATATCTATAATATTGCATCATTTTACAAGTATTTTAATTTAGAACCCCAGGGTAAATATAATATATTTGTATGCATGGGTACTGCCTGTTATATCAGAGGAGCAATGAATCTGCTACAAAGGATTGTAAATGTTCTGGGAGTTAAACCAGGAGATACTACCAGTGATTACAGATTCACATTGGATACTGTTAATTGCCTGGGAGCCTGTGCTTTAGGGCCAGTTATGATGGTAGATGATAAATATTATACCAATCCTTCTACAAAAAAATTAAAGAAAATCTTTAGCAGGTTTAATTGATTTTACGTTAAATAGATGTGACGAATAAGATAAATTTAAAATAATATTTTTAAAAAGAGGTAAATATGGCTATAAAAACAAATAAAAAGATAATAGATTCACTCGAAATTTTAAAGGAGAGGGCACGAGAGCTTGAAAAAGAATTAGGGAATAAAATTATTATTTCCATCTGTTCGGGAACAGGTTGTAAAGCCCTATCATCAGAAAATCTTTTTTCTACCCTTCAAAAAGAAATAGAAAAAAGAAGTAGTAAATATGCAAAAAAAATAATTTTAAAGAAAACCGGATGTCATGGATACTGTGAGAGGGGCCCTATTATAGTAATACAACCTCAGGGGATCTGTTATTTGGGAGTCATTGAAAAAGATATCCCTGAAATAGTAGAAAAAACTTTAAATGGAGGAATTGTTACTTCACTGCTTTACAATGATGGCAGTGGAAATACTATTGAGAATGAATCAGAAATTCCATTCTATAAGTATCAGCAGAGAATCATTTTAAGTAATAATTCAAAGATAGACCCTGAGAGTATTGAAGATTATATAAGGGTCGGAGGGTATCAAGCTCTGGCAAAGGCTCTTAAAGAGATGACCTCAGACGAAGTCTTAAAAGAAGTAAAAAATTCTAATCTTAGAGGAAGGGGAGGCGGTGGTTTCCCGGCAGGAATAAAATGGGAGACAACAAAAAATACTCCCTCGGACCAGAAATATGTAGTGGTTAATGCTGATGAAGGAGATCCTGGTGCTTATATGGATAGGGCCACACTGGAGGGAAATCCACATAGTGTTCTGGAAGGACTTATTATAGGAGCATATGCGATAGGAGCAAGTCGGGGTTATATCTATGTCAGACAGGAATATCCACAGGCAGTGAAAAATATAAAAACTGCAATTGAACAGGCCGGAGAATATGGCCTTCTTGGCAATAATATCTTGGGTTCTGGATTTAATTTTGATGTTATGGTTCATAGAGGTGCTGGAGCTTTTGTTTCTGGTGAATCTAGCGCACTTATGGCTGCAATTGAAGGAACTGTAGGTGAGCCCAGACTGAAGTATATAAGGACTGCGGTTAGTGGATTATGGGAAAAACCAACTAACTTGAACAATGTTGAGACCTGGGCAAATGTGCCATATATTATTAAAAATGGAGCAGATTGGTTTACAGGTATTGGTACCAGGAAAAGTCCGGGAACAAAGATCTTCTCCCTGGTTGGTAAAGTTAATAACACCGGACTGGTTGAAGTACCTATGGGAATATCCATAAGAGATATTATCTTTAAAATTGGAGGTGGAATAAAGGATGGAAGAAAGTTTAAAGCAGTACAGACAGGAGGGCCTTCAGGTGGAGTTATACCTGATAATTTAATCGATCTCCCGGTTGATTTCGATGAACTGGATAAGGCTGGATCGATGATGGGCTCTGGTGGCATGATTGTCATGGATGAATCAGATTGTATGGTTAATGTAGCTCATTACTTCTTAAAGTTTCTAGCTGATGAATCATGTGGAAAATGTGTCCCATGCCGCGAAGGACTAAGGCAAATGATTTATATCTTTGAAAGAATAATGGATGGTAAAGGAAAAGAGGAAGATTTAAAAATTTTAGGTGACCTGTCCATTATGATGAAAGAAGCTTCAATGTGCGCTCTTGGTGCTACTGCTCCAAACATAGTACTAACCACCCTGAAATATTTTAAGGAAGAATATGAAGCTCATATCTACTACAATATGTGCCCGGCAAAGGTATGTAAATCTCTAGTGACTTATATGATCGATGAAGAAAAATGTGCTGGTTGTGGAAGTTGTGCCAAAGTTTGTCCTGTAGACGCTATAGAAGGTGAAAACAAGAAACCTTATAAAATAAATACTGATATTTGTATCAAATGTGGGTCATGTATTGAGGTTTGTCCATCAAAATATAGTGCAATTGTAAAGAGGACTGGTATTGCCGAAAAAGTAACTGCGGAAAAGAAAGAAGTCAGAGATGGAATGGAAGTTACCTAAATTCCATTTAACTGATATGTTGATCAGGACAACACGTTTAATTTATTAAATAAGAATTTCAGGAGTGAAGATTATGAATAAAAATATAAACACAGATGAAAAAAAAATCAATATAGTTATAGATGGTAAAAAGGTCCAAATAGATAAAGGAAACACTTTGATGCAGGCAGCTAAAAAACTGGGAATCCATATACCTGCCCTCTGTTACCATGAAAAAATAAAACCACATGGTGCTTGCAGATTATGTATAGTTGAAGTAGAAAGAAAAGGAAAGTCAAAAATTGTTGCCTCATGTGCTTTTCCTGTAGAAGAAGGATTGATAGCGCGTACTGAAAGCCCTAGAGTAGAGCAGATAAGAAAGAACCTGGTAGAACTTTATGTCGCATTGTTCCCCTTTAACCCCGAGATTAAGAGACTGGCAAAAAAATTCGGGCTAGTCGCAACCAGGTATAAAAAGGAATATAATTATTGCATACTTTGCGGCCTTTGTGTCAGATACTGTGAGGAGGTAAAGAAAAACAATGCTATTGGATTTGTAGGCAGGGGAATAAATAAAAAAGTGGTATTCATACCTGAGTCAGCATATTTTAAGAAATGTAAAGATTGTATGGAATGTATGGATATCTGTCCTACAGGAGTATTTCCATCAAATTATGGGATAGAAAGAATACCCCAGGTTAGCGATTTATAGAATACACACTATAATATAATTTATAAATTAAAGGGTTTAAAAGACTGCTGGTAAAATAAGAAAAATTGGTGTTCTCTTCTTATAATGAGAAAAGCCTTCACTATCTGCTATGCTACACTGATGTATTTGATGATATATCGTTTTTAATATCAAAAATCTGTTTACTCGCCTAAAAAAGTATCTTAAAAGCAGCTCGATGCTTGACTATTAAGCTTATTTTATTTATATTAATTGATAATAGTAACAATTATTACTATTAACAGATGTTCAATTTTTGTTTTTAAAAAGTCAGTATAATATTAAAAACATAATAGATTAAAAAAGTGGCAAAGATATCTAAAGAAAACTTAAATAATAAGCATATAAGTTTTTCTAAAGAAAAACTAATAAAGGCTGGATATAAACTTACCAAATCCAGGGAAGCAATAATTAAAATCATGGGGGAAACCTTAAAATTATATGATGCAGACAGTCTTTATATGGAAGTAAAAAAAGATAATCTTGATATTGGTATTGCTACAATTTATAGAACATTGGAACTTTTAAGCAGACTTCAGATAATTTGTAGGATCATATTTGGTAGTGGGAAAACGTATTATATGCTTGCTGAGGATCGCCATAAGCAAACTTTCATATATATGGTTTGTAATAAATGCAAAAAGATTATCACTAATAATGAATTCCTTAACAATTCTATAGAGATAAGACTCAAGGATGGCGCAGAGAAGAATATTCTTGATAACTGCAATCTTAAAATAGACAGCTACCAGGTCCTATTTACTGGTCTCTGCGATGAATGTAATGAAAGCTAATTTAATTATAATGCTTCTTTTAGGCAAAATAGTATAAATACACATACAGCACCATCTGTTGAAGTCAAAAATACAAAAGTTCATACAACTCATGAGGCTTCTATAGATAGTTTTAATTCGAAGCAGCTTCAAACTTTAATGTCAAAAGGTTTAAAAGAAGATAAAGCTGTAAAATTAATAATTGAAAGTTTTTTAAATTAGTTGTTGCATAGCTTATAATTGAATTAGTATTTTTATATTATATTTTATTATTAAAGCAGAAGTATCAATTTTTCAAATTATGAAAGGAGAGTTAATATGAAAAAGAAAAAAGTTTCCGATATGAAGGATATGTTTGGGGAGTTAAATGAGGCTTTTGAAATGATGAGTAAAGATTCCCCTGATTATCTTAGAAACTTTATGAGCTTTTATGATAGTACCGTAAGGAAAGGAGCTCTCACTGAAAAAACAAAGGAACTTATATCTATAGCATTAGCTATGAACTCACATTGTTTACCTTGTATTGCTTTACATGTGTATAATGCTATTGAATTTGGGGCCACAAAAAAGGAAATATTGGAAACAGCTGAAGTTGCTGTATTAATGGGTGGGAGTCCAGTTTTTGTATATATAAAACATGTTATTGACGCCTGCGATGAATTTGGTGCTGAATGATATCTATAAAACTCTAAACTCATCACAGAAACCCTGAATACTTTTAAGTATCTCTATTAACATTATGAATTTTAACAAGGAAATGTAATAAAAACTGTAACAGGGATTATTTGACTTTTTCATTTTTATTACTCCTTTTAACTTTCAGTCATACAAAATCAAGAGTAATATAAATATCACAATTTATCTATTTCTATTCTAGAATATTAGGAAAATTCATTATACACGCATAAACTTTATGGGAAATTATTACTACATTTTTTTATCTTTTAAGATCGTAAGATCAAATCTTTGTTATTCTAGTATTTTAAGTAGCGTAAGATTTAAAATTTCTCCAGGTGACCTTTCCCCCAAAAACTAGTCTCATCAGTTATTCTAATTTAACTAATTTTAGTATACGATATGTCCGAGGGATTGAGTTCACTCCAACTTTAATTTATATTTATTACAGATCAATAATCATCAGCAGTATATATTGAAAAATTTCATTCAAAACCACGGTAATCCACTTTAAAAAAATGTTATAATGTAACTTTAAAAATCTGGTTATAAGAATTTATGGAAAAATATATTATAAAAGCTGACGGCAAGAAAGAACAGTACGATGAGGAAAAAATAAGCTGCTCTTTTATAAAAGCCGGAGCTTCCCCTGAAATTGCCACAGCAGCCACTAAAACAATAAATAAAAAAGTAAAAGATAATATGAGCACCGATGAAATCTATCACAGGGCTCTGAGTCATCTGAGAGTGCTGGAACCAAGAGTAGCTCTCAAGTATTCATTAAAAAGAGCCATCATGGATATGGGACCGGAAGGATTTGTATTTGAAAAATACATAGCAAAGATTTTAAGAGAATATGGTTTTATTACTGAGGTAGGGCAAATTTTAAATGGTTATTGTGTTAATCATGAAGTTGATGTCGTCGCAAAAAAAGAAAACCAGGTTTGTCTGATAGAGTGTAAGTACCATAATTCACCGGGAATAAAATCCGACATAAAAACTGCCCTTTATATTCACAGCAGATTTCTGGATATAGAAAAAGCTTACAGGGAAAAAGATATTAACAATAATACTCGTTTTGAAGCCTGGCTGGTTACTAATACCAAATGTACATCTGACGCTATAAAATATGCTGGTTGTGTAGGCTTGAAAATTTTAGCCTGGCATTATCCTAAGGTGGAAAATTTAGAGTACTTTATTGAAGCAAAGAAACTTTATCCCATAAGCATTCTCTCCACAATTACTGAAAAACAAAGGGATATATTATTTGATTCTGATATTATACTGGCCAAAGAACTGGGCAGTTACAAGATGGATAGTCTAGCTGAATTAATCTCGGTAAGACAATCAAGAGCATCTAAAATTTTAGATGAAGCTAGTATCATCATATAAAAAAGATCTCCCGATTAATTTATAAATACCCGAAAGATCTATCTATTATCCAGGCTTATTTTTACTCCTGCCTGCTGAATAAGAAAGCTCCAAGTATGCTCATCACTAAAGTTACAGATACCAATACCATAATATCCAGCCACAATGGATATAGCTGCAGGGCAGGATTGTTCAATATCATAGTCCTCATGGCATCAATCCCATAAGAAAGAGGATTGATTTTGGAAACTACATTCATCCATTTCACAGTGTTATTTAATGGAAAAAGTGCACCGGAAAGAAAAAACATAGGCATAAGTAAAAAATTAGTTATTACCTGGAATGCCTGCATGGATTTTATCACCGAGGCCAGTACAATTCCCATAGCAGAAATGGTTATAGCAACAAGGAACATAATAACCAATACTTTAAAAAATATTGCAAAAGTAATGGGTATTTTAAGCAGAGGGCTGAAAAGCAGTATTATGGATCCCTGAATCAAGGCTATAGTAGAACCGCCAAGCAGTTTTCCTACAACGATAGAAGCCCTGGAAATAGGTGTGACCAAAACCTCCCTTAAAAACCCGAATTCTCTATCCCAGACAATTGACATAGCGCTAAAAAAAGAAGTAAAAAGAACAGTCATACCCACAATGCCCGGAAACATAAAATTCAGGAAATCTTTGCCGCCCCCGCCTCCAAAGGTACTGAAGGAGCTTGCAATTCCGGTCCCCAGCACAAATAAAAAAAGAATTGGCTGGGCAAACGAGCCGATTATTCTTGGTTTGTCTCTAAAATATCTTTTGATATCTCTTAGCCATATTGTGTATACGCCGATTAATTCCTTTTTCAATGTCTCATTCTCCCCCTCATTCGCATTCTTAAATTATCCCTGGCACTGGCATTTTCCTCTCTTATTTCCCTGCCGGTAAGATCCAGAAAAACGTCATTTAAAGTTGGCTTTCTGGCACTAATTGATAAAATCTTTACAGGACTATTTTTAATAAATTTTGGGATAAAGCTAGAGCTATCCTTAATTTCAAATCTAATCTCACCCTCTTTTGCATCATGGACATCACTGCCGGTAATTTCTTTAATATATTTTTTCAATTTGACATTTTCCTCAGACAATATAGTGATAATATCCCCTCCAATGGTATTTTTAAGATTATCCGGCGTATCGAGCGCAATAATTTTTCCCTCATCTATAATAGCTATCCGGTCACATATTTCTGTCTCTTCCATATAATGTGAGGTTAAAAAGATTGTAATATTTTTACTCTTTTTCAATTTAATAATGTAATCCCATATTTTATTTCTGGTTTGCGGGTCCAGACCTAAAGTGGGCTCATCTAAAAATAAGATTTTTGGATAATGCAGCAGCCCCCTCGCAATCTCAAGCCTCCTTTTCATCCCGCCTGAATAAGTCATAACCAGATTATTTTTCCGACTGGAAAGGTTTACCATTTTAAGTACTTCTTCTGATCTTTCTTTCAAAGCACTACGGGGAATATTGTAAAGAAGACCATGAAAGTATAAATTCTCAAGTGCTGTCAATCTGTCATCAAGGCTTGGGTCCTGAAATACCATTCCAATACAATTTCTTATTTTATTTCTTTCCCTGGCTATATTATGTCCACATAAGGTAACCTCCCCGGATGTCTTCGATAGAAGTGTACATATTATATTTATAGTTGTTGTCTTACCTGCACCATTGGGGCCCAGAAATCCAAATATTTCATTTTCTTTTACCGAAAATGTAATATCATCAACTGCCCTTAGTCCCTTAAATTCCTTTACCAGATTTTTTACTTCTATAATATTATTTGAATTTATGTCGTTCATCTATTTCTTTATTCCCATCTTTTAGCTTCTAATACTTCTTTCCTCTTCCTTTTTTTCTTCCCCGGGGAATACCTCATTATAAATCTTTTTAAATATATCAATAGCCTGGATTAGCTGTTTTTCTAATATTATTTTAAGTACTTTGTATTCCTGCCTGCATTTATCATTCAGCTTATTAATTACCACCGGAGCAGGTAGAGCAGCTTCCGCCTGAACAGCTGCTGCAGGTTGGTGAACCTCCTGAATTACTGCCATCGCCAGAGGAGCTTTTAAAACCTACAGGAGCAAATATCTTTACCATATTTTTGCTTCCACATTTCTCACACTTAATCTGGCAGCAGTCTTCTCCCCTTATTACTATTTCTGAAACACTTCCACAGTCCTTACATTTATAATCTACAAAACGCAAGACTATCACCTTCAATCGGCATAATATCATCTGAAATATTTAACAGCACATTATAATAATACAAAACTTACTTTACAATCAAGTAAATATCTTAATCAGTTCTATTTATAATGGTTAAAAACTTCAAATACCTCAAAAATATTATATATCTTTTCTCTTATGGATATAAGATACATATTTTCAAATAAATTTACATAAAAGTCTTTCTAAAAAGTCATAAAATAATTAGAATAAAGTACTAATTAGAATTTAATTACCTATCAAGGAGAAAGAATGCATTTTAAGCCAGATATCAATACCTATATTCCCGGTAAAATAGTATGCGTTGGAATGAATTACAAATCCCATATTAAAGAGCAGGACGGGCGGTTCCCAAAAAAACCTGTGCTTTTTGCAAAGGCAAGGAGCTGCGTTATAAAGAATGAGGAAAATATCATATATCCCCGGGAAGTTGAAGAACTTGATTATGAAGTAGAGCTTGCAGTTGTGATAGGCAGAAAGATGAAAGATATCCCTGAGGATAAAATACCTGACCCGCAAAACCTGAACCTTAAATCTTATGTGAATGGCGAGCTAAGACAGAATGGAAATACATCGGATATGATATTCGGGGTTTACCCGCTTATATCTTACATCTCCAGATCCATTACCCTGGAGGCAGGGGACCTTATATCAACCGGAACTCCTGCAGGAGTGGGGATTTTTATGAAGAAGAAAAAACTGTTAAAGTCCGGAGATGTGGTAATCTGTGAGATTGAAAATATTGGAAAACTTGAAAATAAAGTCATTTCAGAGTAAATGTTGAAGTAAATACCGGAGTTTTTTTAAACAGCAGAAAGTTTTAAGTCCGTCTTTTTTAAATAAAAAAAATGAATGAGGTTTATCAAATTTTTATAGGCTCTATGGTTGTAGCTTTTTCCGGGGCACTGGTACCGGGCCCCATGCTCACCCTGGTAATCAGCAGTGTTGCTAAAAAGGGATTCTGGACTTCCTTCTTCATTGTGGTAGGCCATTCCTTATTAGAATTAGTAGTGGTAATAAGTTTCTTTTTTGGAATATTAAAATATTTAGACAACCCCCTTATTGCAAAAATAATTGGGGTACTGGGGGGTGTTTTCCTTTTATATATAGGAGTTGATATTATAATTTCAATTTTTAAAAAGAAATATACAATAGACTTCAAATCAATGCAGAAGAAAAGGACTATTGCCGGGAAATCAACCTTGATAGTAATACTTAAAGGCATTCTGATAAGTCTTATGAACCCTTACTGGTTTATCTGGTGGATCAGTATAGGAGCGGCATTTCTTGTAAAAAGTGTAGAATTCAATATACCGGGTGTTTCCTCTTTTTACATTGGCCATATCAGCGCGGATTTCATCTGGTACTTATTCATTGGGTTTTTAGTAAAAACCGGACGTAAATTTTTCAACCAGAAAATATATAACGGAATTCTTGCTGCTTGCAGTTTGTTTTTATTTTACCTGGGAATAAGATTTATTATCGATGCTATAATTTGACTTACCTTCCAACATTTCAAATTGGCTGTAACAAAAAAATTTTTTAAGTGATTTAATTTAAATTTTTTTATTTAATAATTCATTTTATTTTATTATAATCACTTTTGACCATTATAAATTCACGCTTACATTAATTTATGTATTTTAAATTAGTTATAGAAGTAATTGGTGGGCTGGCCCTTTTTATCTTCGGTATCACTAGACTCAGTGATAGTCTCCAGAAAATCACATCCAATAAATTAAAAACAGCAATAAATACCCTGACAAAAAAATCCTGGTCTACGGTACTGGTAGGCCTTTTTACTACATCGATTATCCAGAGCAGCAGCGCGACATCAGTAATGACAGTTGGTTTTGTAAATGCCGGCCTTCTAACCTTAAGACAGGCAATAGGAATAATAATGGGTGCAAATATCGGCACCACAGTAACTGCCCAGATAATATCTTTTAAAATAGATATGCTGGCTTATCCTCTAATAATCATAGGATTCTTAATGCATTTTTTAAGCAGAAGAAGAAGATATAAAAATATTGGAATGACTATAATTGGGCTTGGACTTATATTTCTTGGTATGGCAGTAATGAAAGGAGCACTGGAGCCCCTTAGAGATAATGAAATCTTTAAAAACTTCCTTTTGAATTTCAGCAGAAATCCATTCTATGGGATACTGGCAGGGCTTGTCTTGACTACACTCCTGCAGAGCAGTTCAGCCACAATTGGACTTCTTATAGCTCTTGCTTCTCAGGGACTCATACCTATAGAAGCTGCTATTCCAATCCTTATAGGAGATAATATCGGCACCTGTTCAACTGCTCTAATATCAAGCATCGGCACAACGGTTACTGCTAAAAGAACCGCCTTTTCTCATTTACTATTTAACATCTCTGGAACTATAGTATTTGTTATTCTATTATATGTCTTTAGGCTCCAGCCTTTAATTGCAAGTTTAACCAAGCAAAGTGTTCCTCACCAGATTGCAAACATTCATACTATTTTTAATGTAGTTACTACTATAATCCTATTTCCTATGATTGGATTATTTGAAAAACTGGTTGTTAAATTATATCCGGGTAAAGACATAATAGTACATAAGAATGCGTTATATCTGGACAGCAGACTAATTGATACCCCATCTCTTTCATTGGAGCAGGCTAAAAAAGAGTTATTGAGAATAACTAAAATAACCCAGAACATGTTAAATCTTTCATTTGAAAGACTGCATAAAAAAGATACCGTTATTGAAAAAAAGGTACTTGACAGGGAATCTGCCGTGGACAGCATTACAGAAGATA
>JADHVN010000030.1 GCA_016783995.1 Actinomycetota bacterium | reverse complement strand
CTTTCATTTCTCATATATACATTAGTGCATGGGTAAGGAATTTCTATTCCAATTTCATCAAATTTATCCTTTATTCTTTTTCTCATCTGTCTTGCAATAGTCCATTGTTCTCCTGGTTTAACCTTGCAAATGATTTTAAATACAACTGCTGAATCTCCTAGTTCACTTATTCCTCCATCTCCCAATATTACAGGTCTCTCTAAAATAACCTTCTTGTAATTTTTATCATTTACGAGATCTTCAAATACATCTTCCAGAACCTTAACAACTCTATCTGTATCCTCACTATAATGAACACCCACTTCAACTACAGCTCTGGACCACAGCTGTGTTTGATTGCTTAATTTGGTTATTTCACCATTAGGAATATAATGAACCGTACCTTCAATATCTCTTATTACTGTAGTTCTTAGATTAAGTCTTTCTACTGTCCCTGAAGTATCTCCTATGGTTACAATATCACCTACCTGAAACCACTGCTCAAGCAATATAAATACTCCATTTATCAAATCCTTAATTAGGCTTTGAGCCCCAAAACCAATTACAACACCAGCCACCCCGGCACCAGCAAGAAGTGGTGTAACATTTATTCCAATCTCATCAGCTGTAATGAGAGCAGCTGCTACTACAGCAATAACAATTATTAAATTGGACACAACACTGGTAAAGGTAAATGTACGTTTTTTTATTATTATCCTGTCATCGCTAATCTTTTTTTCAACTAATTTCCTTATCCTTCTGGAAATGATTTTTACGATAATAATTATAAGTATAAGTACGGCAAGTATTATTGCGATATTAATCCAATTATCTTTTAAATTTTGAAGCATGCCGCTTGTAAAGATTTCATTAGCTTCATTATTTTCATCCATTTTCCTGTACCCTCCTAAATATATTTTCTATTTACAACTCATATATATTTTTATAAGCTCCAAATAATTCTCTTTGAAATACTTATCTCAAATTTACCTAACAAATCGAGTACGTAAATTTAATTTTTTTTATTACCAAGTTTGCTGTAAATCTCAATTACCTTATCTTCACTATCGTCATAAATTGGTTTTAAATGACCAGTATAGTTAATCTGCGAAATATATGGAAAGTTTTTATCAATTACTACAATATTTATAGCCCCCTGCCTTTGAATAATAGATCTCCACCTTGAGCATGGAATTCTTAGCCAGTAAACTAATAGTGAAACTATTACTCCACCATGAGTTATAATCGCAACATTGCCACCGTCATTATTTTCACTAACTATTTTATCAATTTCTTTGGTTACTCTTTTTGTAAGAGATTTGAAACTTTCACCACCTGTAGGAGGCCTGTTAAAAGGATCATTGAGCCAGTTTTGATATTCCTTCCTGTATTTTCTATTTATTTCGTTAAATTTTAATCCTTCCCATTTCCCAAAATCCATTTCCTTTAAATTATCCCTTACTGTTACCTTGGGACTTCCATTATCTGCTATAATACTGGCAGTATTTAATGCTCTTTTTAAAGGACTGCTGTATATACTTGAAAAAATAACCATTGATAGATATTTTTTTGCAAGTTTTGCCTGCCGGATACCGACACTGGTCAATTTTGTATCCATACTTCCCTGATACCTCCCTTCCAAATTCAATTCAGTTTGACCATGTCTTATCAAAAATAATTTTACTCCCATAATACCTCTCTCAAACCAATCATCAAAGTTCCAAAAATCTATATTGCTTCATAACATTTTCCCTAATATCAGAAGCAGATTGAAAATCATATAAAATTTTCCCATCTTTTATAGCATCTATAAATATCTCCTTATAAATACTATTGCATTTATCACATTTATAGTTAGATGCCTTTCTATTTTCTAAAACTACCTTATCACTAAAGCAGTTGCTGCACCTTAACACTTTCTTGGCACCTGACATTTTACCTCTTTTTGCAATTTTCTCCCCTTCAATCTCCACAATATCTAAAGAAAAATCAATAACGCTTGCGCCACTTATGGCTGTGCCAATCCCAAATGCATCCACTATATTCTTCAAATCTGAAACATCATCCTCATCTAATCCACCACTTACAACAATTTTAACATCTTCAAATCCTCTTACATCTAACTCCCACCTTACTTCTTCTAAAATCTTTCTAAAATTTCCCCTTCTTGATGAAGGAGTATCCAGCCTAATTCCAAACAAACTTTTTCCTAATACTTCAGCAACTCTTATTGCTTCAAATTTTTCATCATTAAATGTGTCAATCAAAGAAATTCTTTTAATTTTTGGTTCAATAACTTCGTCAAAAGCTTTAGTTGCTTCAACAGTATCTCCAATAATTAATACTAATGCATGTGGTATTGTACCAACTGGTTCCCTTCCAATAATCTCTGCCCCAATAGTAGTAGATACTCCATCAGCACCGCCAATATAAGCACACCTTTCAACCATGGGAGTTATTGCAGGATGAACTCTTCTAGCGCCGAAATTGTATATTAATTTTTCCCCAGCAGCTAACTTACACCTGGCAGCCTTTGTTGCAATACCGCTGGATTGACATAAAAAACCCAATAGCGCAGTTTCATATATGCCAAAATCCAGATACCTACCCTCAATTACCATAACTGGCTCATAGTCCTTAAATACTGTTCCTTCTGGCATACACCGTATAGATATCTTATTTAAATCAGCAAGAAGTCTTATACTCTCTTCTATCCCAGCTAGAATGCCCCACCTATATCCTTGAGGAAAATTCTTTAAAGATACTTCAGCTTTAACTACCGGATTTTTCTTCTTTACTTTTAATATTTCTTCAGTTCTTTTAAAATATATATCAGTTAATCTACCCTTTTTAATATCATCTTCACTGGCAATATGAAACATTACATACTCCTTGGACCATATTTAGATTATATTTATTTTCAGAATATCTTTCATATGCTCTAATGCATATTTATGGTCTTTTAAATTTAACCCAATTACAGCATCTTTTACAATATTAACTTTATAACCCCTAAATACAGCACCAGCTGCTGTGTATAATATACATATGTTTGTAACGCACCCGGTAATTATAAGTTTTTCAATTGATAATTTTTCCAATATTTCATCTAGATCAGTATTTAAAAAACCTGAAAATGTATTTTTTCTTACAATGATATCACTACCCTGGGGTTTTAAATCTTCAATTATTTTAGCCCCTTCAGTATTTTTTAGGGCATGAGGAGGAAACATTTTAAATTCTCTATCATCTCTTTCATGACAATCACAAATATATATGATTGTATATCCTTCTACTCTTGCTTTTTCTATTTCCCTCTTTATATTTTTTACAATCTTTTTAATTTTGGGTATCTGTAGTGGTGCTCCATTTAAAACAAAATCATTTAACATATCAATTACAAGCAATGCTTTTTTTTCGTTCATATTCCTTATCTCCAATAGAAACTTCGAAAGAATAATTCCTCTTCTTTAATGCTATTATTTACTGTTACTATGTTGATATTAATTACTATATTTTTAATTGATTGTTTCTATAATAGTAAGTATAAGTATAATAATACCATCTAAGAAGCAAATTTTGTAATAATTTAATTTTAAAAAATATTTTAATTAATTTTTTTATTGTTTTTTTACTTCCTAATATATAGAATTACATAGGTATAAATGATTTATAAATAAATAATTACTTCTGGTGATAAAAATGAAAAATAATATTACTAAATTCAGAATACTCTTTATTTTTAGCTCTATATTGATAATAATATTTCTATTATTATCAATTAGCTCCTGCACAAAGACAATAACGCTGTATTTTGCAGAATATACAGATAATGAAGCTTTTCTTGTAAAGGAGGTAAGAAAAATTACAGTTACCGAAGAATTCCCTAAAAACATAGTTGAAGAACTCGTAAAGGGTCCCAAGAGCAGCGATTTCTACCCGACTCTTCCTTCTAATGTTAAAGTTAATTCTGTAGTAATATCAGGTGAAACAGCAATTGTTGACTTCAGTAAAGAAATAATAACTAATTTTGAAGAAATACCTCACAGCTCCACTACTGAGACTCTGGCAATATATTCAATTGTAAATACACTTACTGAATTTGAAGAAATTAAAAAAGTTAAAATAACTATCGAAGGTAAGGAAAGTGGCGAAATAGAAGGTCTGTATGTAGAAGATTTCTGGGGACATATTGGAATTTATGAAGAATTTACAAGAAATGAAGATTTAATAGAAAAAACATAGTAGAAAATAGGGTGTATATACAATAATAATATGATACAAGATAGTAGGGAGCCAATTAACAAATATACTCTAAGACAAAAAATAAATGATATTAAAGCTGTCTTTAAAAAAACACTTTCATCAAAAAAAAATAACCGTTCTATAGGCTGGTTATGTACTTATACTCCTGAAGAATTAATAACAGCATGCGGATACAGGCCAGTAAGAATATTTGGAAATAAAAAATACAATAATGCAGAAAGTTACTTTCCTATTAATTTCTGCCCGTATCTTAAAGCAAGTTGGAGTAATATCTTATCTGAAAGCAGTAATTTTGATGCAATTATATTTACAACCTCCTGTGATGGAATGAGAAGATTGTATGATACTGCAAATATCTATCTTCCAAAAATACCTTCATACATCCTTGATGTTCCAAGAATTAATAATAAAAGCTCTATAGATTTTTTTTCAAATAATTTAGGTGATTTGTCTGGATTTATTGAAAACTTGGAAGGAAAAAAAATAAATAATAACAATTTAAGAGATGCAATTGAACTTGTTAATTATAAGAGAAAACTTTTAAAGAAATTTAGTAAAATTTTTAGTAAATCTTCAAATCTTATAGATATATCCACATATTATAGAGTAATGAAATTATCTATGACTTCAGAATCTGATATTTTTATTGAAGACCTGGATAGATATATTAAATTAATTAAAAATACAAAAAAAACATATCTAAAAAACAACTCAGAACTACAAGTAAATTATGAAAACAAACCCAATGTAATGATTATAGGTAGTTTTATAAATGAAGAAAAATTATGGGATATGCTATCTTCACTAGGTTGCAAATTAACCACTGATGACTTATGTACTTCAAGCAGATATTTTGAAAAACAAATTAAACTTGATACCAATTCTGGATTACTCAATTCTATAGCATATAGATATATTAATAAACCACAATGCATGAGGATGTCTGATTTAGGATTAAAATTAAAAGAGATAGAAAATAAAATAAAAATAAATAATATTAAAGGAGTAATTTATATAAGCTTAAAATTCTGTGATACAATGCTTTTTGGTTTTCCGCTACTTAAGCAGAGACTAAATGAATTTAATATTCCAACTCTATATTTAGAGATTGAATACAATAATTTCTCAGAAGGACAGGTAAAAACCAGAACTCAAGCTTTCCTTGAGATGCTATAATATATAATAAAATGAGTATTAAAGATAGGCTAAAAACTGGAATACAAAAAAATTTAAACCAAAAATACTTAAGACGTTTGTTAAGTATTATTTCAAAAAAGCCGGTGCTTTATTTATATGGAAGCACCTTTTCTTCTGTATCTGATAAATACTTAAATATTTTTACTATAGAGAGTATGAAGAACGCTTTTTTAGGCAAACATCCAGTTGGTTACGGGTCTCTATTTTTGCCATACGAAATGTTCTATTCATTAGGGATTACACCACTTCTTCCAGAGGTTATGGCTGGATTCACAGCAGGCCTTGGATTAGCAGATAAGACCTTAAAAGAAGCCTCATCAAACTGGTATTCACAGGATTTATGTACATTTCATAGAAGTGCATCCGGGGCAGTTGAGCTTGACTTATTCCCCAAACCAGATTTTATTTTATGTACTAATTTAGCCTGTGACGCTGCTCAAAAATCTTTCTTTATTTACTCAAAAAATTATAATATCCAAAATAATTTCTATCTAATTGATGTTCCGTATTATTATACTCCGAAGTCCTTGTCATACTTATCCGAACAACTGAAAAATATCAGCATAGATATCAGCAGTAAATTAGGTAAAAAAATTGACATGGATAAATTCAGAGAGAGTATAAAATTATCAAATGAGTTTAGAAAATGGGCAATTAAGGTAAACAATATAAGAAAAACTCTCATGGACTACCCCCTGCATTTTAATGGCCTTAGTTTTATCCTACCTTTCCATGGACTTGCAGGAACAAAAGAAGCTATTACACTATACAAACAAATGTATATGGAATTCAATAATTATTTTAAAAAGCAGAAAAAAGAAAATTTCACCAGAAAAAAACCACTCAGAAAAATTCTCTGGCTGCATTTAAAACCATACTATAGAAATGAAATATTTAATATACTCAAACAGGAAAACTGCCAGGTAGTATTTGAAGAAATAAATTATGTTTACTGGCCAGAGCTTGACCCCGATATGCCTTTTGAGAGTCTTGCTAAAAAAATGCTCTCTCATTATTTAGTTGGTAAAATTGATAACCGTTTAAATACAATAATTAAAATGGCTTCTGATTATAAGATTGATGGAGCCATTCTTTATTCTCACTGGGGATGCAGGCAGAGTAACGGCGGTGCAAGAATTATTAAAGACAAATTAAATAAATATAATATACCAACACTTGTACTGGATGGTGATTGTGTAGACAAAAATAATGCTCCCCAGGGCCAGGTGAGAACCAGGATACAGGGATTTATTGAGATTCTTAATTCTAATAAAAAGTAAGGTCATATCAATAGGAACAATGTTTAAAATTTTAAAATAGGCAGGTATTTAAAAAAAGAATTATGAAAGGATACAAATGTATACATGTGGAATAGACGTAGGATCAGTTTCTACTGAGGTCGTAATACTTGATAGAAAAGATAATAAAATAGCTTCTTATGTTATTACGTCAACTGGTTCAAACAGCAAAGAAGCTGCAAAAAAAGCTTTAGATAATGCTTGTAAAAAAGATAATATTTCTAAGGATAGTATAAAGACAATAGTTGCTACAGGCTATGGGCGAATCAATATCCCTTTTGCTGATAAAAATATTACAGAAATTAGCTGTCATGCCAGAGGAGCTATATCCACATTTCCAGATTTAAAAACAGTAATAGATATTGGGGGACAGGACAGCAAGGTTATAAAAATTGAAAATGGAAATCCGATTGATTTTTTAATGAATGACAAATGTGCTGCAGGGACTGGAAGATTTTTAGAAGTAATGGCAAGAGCTCTAGAAATAGATATAGAACACTTTGCTGATATTTTTATAAAGACCAACAAAAAAGTTAATATAACATCAACCTGCACAGTTTTTGCTGAATCTGAAATAGTCTCACTGATTGGCCAGGGAGTGGACAAGAATAAGATTATAAAAGGTCTTATTTATTCTATTGCAGATAGAATAACTTCAATGGTTGAAAGAGTAGGTCTTGAGGAACCTGTTTGCATGACTGGCGGAGTTGCAAAAAATTTAGGTGTGGTAAAAGCATTAGAAGAAAAATTAAATACCAAAATATACATTCCAGATGAGCCTCAAATTACAGGAGCCCTCGGTGCAGCATATTTAGCACAAAAAATAAACTGACTAATATTAAAATATTAACAGATGTATTATTTTATTTTGCTGGACCTTCTATGCAATAATAATTATTTAGATGAAGTATTGTCCTTTCCATTAAATCCAAATTTACAGTTAATCTATATTCATCATCAATAGGACAATCTTCACAAATACAATTTTCTTTTTTTATCTCACATTTTGATTTTCCAACTGCACAGAATAAACCTTCCCTGCCATCGCTCATGCATTGATTGTATGATGGACAATCCTTACATATGCATTTATCCATGTTTTCCTTTGTATTGGGAACTGGCATTTTACCTCCTAATTGTATTAATTTACTTTTATTTTAATATAATTTAATAAAAAGAATTTATTTCAATAAATTTAATTATAAATCCGGTCTCAAACAATTTATTTATAATCTTATCTTAACTGATAATCTATTTATACTTGTTTATACCTGC
The DNA here is from genome assembly GCA_016783995.1 of Actinomycetota bacterium. The sequence goes on along the minus strand of JADHVN010000030.1, from coordinate 4,748 downwards.
TTCTCAATTACAGATCTTATTCTTCTTAGACCTTCTGCAATATTTTCCTTAGAAGTTGCATAAGAAAGCCTTATATATTCCTCAGTTTCTCCTTCATTTCTAACACCAAACGAAGTTCTTGGAAGAACTGCTGTATCTCCTTTATGCAGAAGCAGCCGCTGAAGCTCTCTTGAATCCTTTAAACCTAAGTTTCTGCAAGCTTTGGTAACATTAGGGAATGCATAAAAAGCTCCTTTTGGAAGCGAGCACTTTATTCCATCTATTTTGTTTAAACCATCAATAATTATATCCCTTCTCTCTTTAAATTCTTTTACCATTTTAAAAGTCTCATCCTGGGAACCTCTGTAAGCTTCAATCCCAGCAATCTGAGTAAATGTCGCAGTACATGAATCACAATTAGTTACCAGTCTAATAATTTGTTTTGCTAAATCCTTCCTCATCACTCCATAACCAAGCCTCCAGCCAGTCATAGCATATATTTTTGAGAACCCATCCAGAATCATAGTTCTTTCTTTCATACCATCAATAGATGCAATACTTGTAAATTCACTATCATAAACTATCCTGCTGTATATCTCATCAGACAGTACCCATATATCATTTCTGGTGGCAATTTCAGCTATTGCTTCTAAATCATTCTGGCTTAACACTCCCCCTGTAGGGTTTTGAGGTGAGTTTAAAACAATCATCTTTGTTTTTTCAGTTACAGCTTTTTTTAAATCGCCTATATCAAATGAAAAATTCTTAGATTCCAGCAGAGGCAGCGGCACTGCTTTGGCACCAACATAATTTATAACTGATTCGTAAATTGGGTAACCTGGATTAGGATAAATAACTTCATCTCCACTTTCTGCCAGTGCATTTATACAGAAAAATATCATAGATTTCAGTCCTGGTGTAATTGCAACCTCTTCCATTTCTACATTTATATTTCTTGTTTTACTAATATATTTTGCAACTTCCCTTCTAAAATCACGAACACCTGCAGGCGGATTGTAATGTGTCATATTATCATTTATAGCTTTTTTGCCAGCATCCTTTATATTTTCAGGCGTATTAAAATCGGGCTCTCCAACGCCAAAGTTTATTATATCTCTTCCTTCCTCTTTTAATTTCGCAACCTCTGCAAGAACTACAAAAGCATTCTCGGTCCCTAATCTGCTCATACGCTTTGCTAAATTCAATTCCATTACTCATACCCCTTCCTTTTAAAGAATTTCTACTAATAATAAAAATAATTTTAATGCAATTACTTATTTTTTTCTATTTACATTTTTAAGTATTTCTTAACTAGACATCTATGTTTCCCTATTTTTTATTTTTCTCTTTAATTTATTTTTATCCATCAATGTTATTTCAACATTCAACAATATTTAAAAGATCCATTGCTTTTTTTGCAATAAATTCTGCTGTTAGCCCAAATGATTTCATAAGTTCCCATGGCTTTCCGCTCTCCCCAAACCTATCTTCTATTCCAATCATACCCATAATATAAGGATCCTTGTAATTCTTTTTTTCTGAAATTATACCAGCAATAATATTTCCAAATCCCCCTCTCTGATGCTCCTCTGCTGTTATTATTATTTTTGTATCTTTTGCTGCATTTATAATAGCACCAGAATCAATAGGTTTTACCGTATGAACATTTATAACCCTTGCCTCAGTACCAAATTCCTCCTTCATAATATATGCAGCTCTTATTGCTTCTGCCACCATAGGCCCGCATGCAATTATTGTGATATCTTCATTTTCAGACTTATAATCAGTAGACAGATAAATCTTGAATGCATCTGTAAAATTTTTTTTCTTCTCCCTATACCTTATTATATTTGCGATACCAAATTCATAAGGAGAATTGTTTTTTGTAATTACCGGAGTTGCTTCTCTTGCAAGCCTTATTGCTGCAGGACCATATAGCTCTTTCATTGCTAATGTAGCTTTTTCAGCTTCTATACTATCTGATGGAACTGCAATGTGCATATTTGGAAGATAATAAAGATTTGTAATATCTTCCAGAGTTTGATGTGTCGCACCATCCGGACCTACCGATATTCCTCCATGAGCATCAACAATTTTTACATTAAAATTATTATAGCACACTGTTGTTCTTAACTGATCCCAATTTCTTCCTGTTGAAAACACTCCATATGAACCAATAAATGGAATTAATCCTTCTTTAGCAAGCCCTGCTGCAACCACTGTCATATTAGCTTCAGCTATTCCTACTGAAAAGAACCGACTCTTTCTCTCAGGATTATTTTTATAAAATGAGCTTATCTTAATAGAATCAGTAATATCAGCACCCAGAACTACAACCCTTGAGTCAGATCCTGCCTTTTCGATGCCTTTTCCAAATCCCATTCTTGTTGGAATCATTATTACTTTCATGTTATCTGTTTCACCCCAGAAGTAACCTGTAGAAAATTTAGGGATAATACTTTCTATTTTTTTATCAATTTTACTCTGATAAGCTAAAGCCTTTTTAAGAAGTTTGTCTACTTTTTCTTTGGTAAAATAAGAGCATTTTATATCTTTTAGAGCAGTCTTCAGGGATTCATCACCTGTCACTCCATCTTTTGGGCTGATGCCATGATAAGCACATACATTCTCAGCAAAGGATATACCTTTTCCTTTTACAGTATTTGCAATAATTACAGATGGTTTCCCACTTGCAGAGCTAGCCCTGTTAAGAGCTGACATAATTTCTTCCATATCATGACCATTACATTCATACACTTGCCATCCAAACGACTGCCATTTATCTCTAAGCGGCTCTATTTCCATAACATCAGATGTATATCCATCTATCTGCAGCCTGTTTCTGTCAACTATAGCTATCAGGTTATCAAGCCTGTGATGGGATGCTGACATAGCCGCTTCCCATACTGAACCCTCGTTTAATTCACCATCTCCCAATATGCAATAGACATTGTATTTTCTTCTATTAAGTTTTGCACTAATCGCTGAACCTAAAGCTACTCCAAGTCCCTGTCCAAGTGAACCTGATGAAACTTCTATACCAGGCAGTTTAAAACGGTTTGGATGTCCTTCAAAACCTGAAGACAATTTTCTCAGCAGCACACTATCATCTATACTGAAATATCCTGACATTCCAAGCACAGCATAAAGAGCAGGGGCTTTGTGTCCAGCAGACCAGAAAACTCTATCTCTGCCAGGCCAATCAGGATTTGTAGGATCATGCTTTATTTTTTTAAAATAAAGAGCTGTAACAATATCTATAATGGACATTGTTCCCCCCGTATGACCAGAACCTGCAGCAGTAATAGCTATAATTGAATACGCTCTCATCTCTTTTGCAATTTCTTCCAGTTCTTTTAAAGTGGGATCTTTTATTATCTTATTAGTTTTAGAATCTATAATAGGCATAAATCTACCTCCTTATACTTTGATGTAATTTAAAACCAACTAATACTACTTAATTTCTATAGTATTATTAATATTTAATCTATTTAAATTTAAAAACTATCTTTCTAAATAAAAAAAGACAGAATATATATCATCATATCCTGTCCTTTTACCTGAGAGATTTTATCCCCTTCGGTATCTAAATAATTTTACTTTATTTAGAATTCTCCAGAACTACTCTTTTAGCAATCCTTCTGCCTGAGATTATTAATCCTTCGGCTCCAATATCTTTTCAACTGGCATCTCTTGCTAAAAAATATTAAATTTTCATTTATTATATTTTATAATCCAATATAGTTCAAACTTAGATAATACAAATTTATTAGTTTTTAAAATTAATAACTACTTTTCCTGCCAAACATGAATATAATTGCTACTGCCAGATAACATAAAACTCCAATTATAATTGATACAGAAAAACCAAATACTGTTGATAAAGAAATCGCTGTCACTGAACCTAAAACTGCCATAGTCCCATTAATCCCGTACATCCAGGTTATGAAACTTCTACACCCTATCTCTTCTGCCAGTCTTATTCCTGTTGGAAAAGGAATACCTAATATAAATCCAATAGGAATAAGTATTAATGAGCTTATTAGAGCCTTTATATATATACTAAATCCTAATAAATTATTCAGTATTGCAGAAAGTGCAAAAAATAGTCCTGCGGTTACAATAAAAATAATTAAACTAAATATTACCAACTTTTTTTGGTTTTGTTTGGAATAAATTTTTCTTGCTGAAAAGCTCCCAATTCCCATTCCCATCAAAAGGGAACCTAAAATTACAGCAAGAGATATTATAGGTGAGCCCATATACAATATTAATTTCTGGAAAAATGATATTTCTATTATAATGAAGCCAAACCCCAGTAATAATGATAATGCCAAAAGCTTGCTAACCTTTCTGTTCTTTCTACTAATTATTATTGAAACAATAACCAGTATCACATTAATTACAATAGCTACTATTAAAATAGGAAGAATATTTTTTGGAATACCTTTCTCATCTTTAAAAAAGAAAGGTCTATCATCAGTAGTTGGTTTTATGTTAAAGCCTGTTTCCTTTATTAAATCAGCAAGTTCTATTTCGCCTTCTGCCAAAGATACTAAGCTATCATTAAATAAGTTACCCTCAATTACATCTCCTCTTTCATCTCTGTAATAAGCAGTTTCTTGCTCGATATAAGGAATATATGATCCTTTAGAAACTAATTCTAATGATAGCATACCTTCATAACGCTTCTCCGCTTCATCTACAGTAAATGGATTTTTCTTAAGAACTAGAACTGGATTAATTTCCTTACCTACTGTATAAAAATA
>JADHVN010000029.1 GCA_016783995.1 Actinomycetota bacterium | reverse complement strand
AAAATATTTGCCCTGGCAGGGGCTGCGAATAATGTTGGCCTTGTTGAAGTCCCGATGGGTATGACCTTAAGAGATATCATTTATAAAATTGGTGGCGGGATAGCAGGAGGGAAAAAGTTTAAAGCTGTGCAAATAGGAGGACCGTCTGGAGGATGTATTCCTGAAAAATTCCTTGATATTCCTGTGGACTATGAGAAAGTGAAAGAAGTTGGTGCAATAATGGGCTCAGGCGGGATGATAGTTTTAGATGAGGATACTTGTATGGTAGACCTTTCAAGATATTTCATGGATTTCATTCAAGAAGAATCCTGTGGGCAGTGCGTACCATGCAGAATTGGTACCAGAAGGATGCTAGAAATACTAGAAAGAATTACTAAAGGAGAAGGAGAAAAAGGAGATATTGAAAAATTAGAGAAATTAGGTTGTATGATAAAAGAGACATCACTTTGTGGCTTAGGACAAACTGCTCCTAATCCTATACTGAGTACTTTAAAATATTTCAGTGAAGAATATAAAGCTCACATTATTACCCGGAAATCATGCAAAAGGCTGCATGGTAAGGTTAAAAAAGTCTAAATACATAATAAATTAAACATAGTACGGCAGGGAGTTTAAATGCCAAAAAGTAATTCAACCGATAAGGCTGCTAAAGAAGTAAAAGGGAAGGAAGCTGTAAAAATTGCGGGTAGCTCAAACACCAAAATAAAAATATATATTAATAATAAGGCTATTTATACTTCACCAGATAAAAGTATTCTGGAAGCATGTCTTGAAAATAATATTTTTATACCTCATCTCTGTTTTGACCCGAGGCTTAAACCCCAGGGTACGTGCAGGCTTTGCATTGTTGAAGTGGAGGGAATACCGGAAGCCGTTGCCTCCTGTGTAACAAATGTGCGGGAGGGAATGAAGATCAAAACAAATACTCCTCATATAAATGAACTGGTCAGGATAAATCTGGAATTAATAATATCCGATCACCCTTTAGATTGCATGACCTGTGAATCCTGTAGCAATTGTGCTCTTCAGGACCTGGCTTATATTTACGATGTCAAAGATGTCACCTATAAGGGAAAAATACACGAAAAAAAAGTTCTCGAGGATAACCCGTTTATATTCAGGGATAATGAGAAATGCATACTTTGTGGAAGATGTGTCAGGATGTGCGACAATGTTGTTGGCGCAAGTGCTATTGGTTATGCCGGCAGAGGTTTCGAATGTGAGATTATTCCTGCTTTCGAACAATCATTAAAAAATACAGATTGTGTATTCTGCGGCAATTGTATTTCCACCTGTCCCGCAGGTGCACTTCAACCCAAGTCTTACATTGGAAAAGCCCGTATTTGGGAAGTAAAAAAAATTCAGACAGTTTGCCCTTATTGTGGTGTCGGCTGTGTGATTGATCTGCATATAAAAAACAATAAAATTGTCAATGTATCATCTGAAATAGGAAAGCATGTAAACAGGGGTAATTTGTGTGCTAAGGGTAAATTTGGCCTGGACTTTGTAAGCAGCTCTGAGAGGATTAGTCATCCAATGATAAAAACAAAAGATGGGAAATTAAAGAAGGTAAGCTGGGAGAAAGCACTGGCGACTGTTTCAGATAAATTAACAGCAATAAAGAAAAAATACGGCTCTGATTCCATTGCAATCCTTAGCTCAGCAAAATGTACAAATGAGGAAAACTTTTTAATGTCCAAATTTGCGCGCGCAGTGGTAGGTACAAATAATATAGATCATTGTGCAAGGCTATGTCATGCTTCAACAGTTACAGGTTTGATCCAGACTTTCGGAAGTGGCGCAATGACAAATTCGGTTGAAGATATAAAACACTCAGATGTTGCAATAATAATCGGGTCAAATACAACAGAAACCCATCCGGTTATAGGTTATGAAATTATAAGATGTGTTCAGGAATATGGATTAAAGTTAATTGTTATTGACCCACGAAATATTCCAATAACAAAACATGCAACTATACACCTAAAACAAAAACCGGGAACAGACATTGCTATTATTCTTGGAATTATGAAGATAATTTATAACAAAGGTCTCTATAATAAAGAATTTATTGACAGCAGAGCCGAGGATTTTGATAAATTTCCCAAATGTTTCTCTGCATACACTGCAGAAAAAGTAGCAGAAATATCAGGAGTGGATAAGCAAAGCCTTATTGAGGCAGCAAAAATCTACGGGTCTGCCAAAAATGCCCTGATATTTTATGCAATGGGAATTACCCAGCATACCTGCGGCACAGCTAATGTTATTGCTCTGGCAGATCTGGCACTACTGACAGGTAATATCGGTAGAAAAGGTGCAGGAGTAAATCCTCTGAGGGGCCAGAACAATGTGCAGGGAGCATGTGATATGGGTGCACTACCTGATATGTTGAGCGGATATCAGGGTGTCGAAAATGATAATATTAGATTGGAATTTGAAAAAAAATGGGGAAAACCTTTACCATCCAGGAAAGGCTTAACGGTAACTGAAATAATTGAAGGCGCAAATTCGGGTAGTATAAAAGCTATCTATGTAATGGGTGAAAATCTGATGCTTAGCGATCCGGACATACTTCATGTAGCAAAAGCCCTGGAAAAGCTTGAACTACTTGTAGTTCAGGATATCTTTTTAACTGAGACAGGTGAATTTGCGGACGTTATTTTGCCAGGTGCATGTTTTGCCGAAAAAGAAGGGACATTTACAAATACTGATAGAAGAGTTCAGAGAGTAAGAAAAGCGGTTAACGCTCCAGGCAGTGCACTTGAAGACTGGAAAATTATCTGTATGCTGTCAAACAGGATGGGTTATCCCATGAATTATAATAATGCTGCTGAAATCATGGATGAGATTGCAAGTTTAACACCGATATATGGTGGCATAACTTATGAAAGACTTGAAAGAGGAGCTCTTCAGTGGCCATGCAGGAAGTATGGTGACCCCGGTACAAGCATTCTTCATACAAAAAATTTTACACGTGGCAAGGGCAGGTTCATTCCTGTCAAATATACACCACCGGCAGAAGTTGTGAGCGAAAAGTACCCTTATATTCTAACTACCGGTAGAATATTGCACCAGTTCCACACCATGACAATGACAGGAAAAGTCAAGGGTTTAAACGAAATTGCTCCTTCAAATCTTGTTCAAATCAATACAGATGATGCAAAAAACCTTGGGATTAAAAACAGGGACAGGGTAAAAGTCGAGTCAAGGAGAGGTGCTGTTACAGCATTATCGCTTGTAAGTTCCAAAATCAAAAAAGGAGTGGTATTTATGCCGTTTCATTATGCAGATTCTCCCGCCAATGTTCTAACTAATCCTGCCTTGGACCCTGAAGCAAAGATTCCGGAGTTTAAGGTCTGCGCTGTAAGTTTGAAAAAGATATGAAAAAAGGAATTGCGAAAGTATGGAAAAATTGGAAGGTGGAATTTCAAAATTAGGTAAAAAAATTAAAATTGAAAAAATTAAAGCTTCTTCAGGTAAGACTAACCTAATAGACATTATCCCTTTTGAATTGCTTCTTACAATTTCCTTAAATGGCAATGCTATTTCAACAATTTCATGCTCACCCGCTAGTCTGATTGAACTTACAGTTGGTTATTTAGTTAATAACGGTTACATTGAGAACTATTCAGATATAGAACTTTTAAAGATTTGCCGTCATGATATGAATAAAATCATTAGCAGTAATGATTTGACTTTAAAAATTGAAGTAAGTGCTGCCATTGTTAAGGATAAAACCAGATATTTAGACAGTTTAAAATTCATATCTTCAGAATGCGGCAGTATTGACGATTTCATATTTGAAAAAGGTTTGAAGAAAATAAAGAGCAATCTCACAGTTGCGTCTGGTGTTGTGCTTACCCTAAATAGGGAAACCCTAAATCAGCAAAAGTACAAGAAAGAATTTGGCGGTTTGCACAGCGCTGCCTTATTTAACAAGGATGGTAATTTATTAAACCTGGAGGAAGATATTGGAAGACATAACTGTATTGATAAAATTGCCGGCTTTATGTTAATAAAAAGGTTGTCCCCTGAAGATAAGATTATATTTACTACAGGCAGACTGGGCATTGATGTAATTTATAAGATTTGTAGAATGCAAATTCCAATCATGGTCACAAATTCTTCTGTGACTTTTAGTGCTACTGCCCTTGCAAAAAAAATAAATTTAACTGTTATTGGTTACGCCAGAAGTGGCAGGTTTAATATTTATTCCTGGCCAAGGAGAGTACTAAAATGAATCTGACAGGAATAGTACTAGCAGGGGGTAAGAGCAGTAGATTTAATTTCAATAAATTGAAAATCAAAGTTGGTAATGTACCATTATTTATAGACCAGATTTTTAAATTAAGTTTTTTTTGTGATGAAATAATAGTAAGCACTTCAAAGAGCAACTACCCGACTTTATTTTCCGAATTGAACAAAATCAGGACATATCAAAAAAAATATAATTTCGAAAAAATACAGGCTTCTAATCTAAAAATAGATTTCAATGATTTTGCTAAAAAAAATTCAGCCTTTCAAAATATAAGAATTATTTTAGATGAAAGTGATGTTGACAATTTAAATACAAGTAATTCCTTAAATATCACTAATTCTGAAAAAATTACACCAGGCCATAAAGGAAAGGGTCCTGTAATCGGCATCTATACAAGCCTTGCGAATGCATCATATTTCTATTCCATAATTATTGCGTTTGATATGCCTTTTATTTCTTATAATTTGTTAAAATCATTGGTTTATGAATCCGGAATAAATACTGAAGAACCAAGCAGCAGTGAGCCAGCAACAATATCCTATAATTATTCTAAGAAAAGGGATGCATATATAATTAAAACCGAAAAAGGTTTTGAAGTCCTCTGTGGATTGTATTCCAAAAATTGTCTTGGTATCTTAAAAGAAAATATAGGAAAACAAAAATATAAAATATCGGATATTTTTAACTATCTGGATATTGAAGTAATTTCAATTAATAAGCTTAAGCAAAATGGGATAGATAGCCTTAATTTTTTTAATATTAACAGATTGGAGGATTATCATAAGTTTAAATGTTTGTGGCAAAATAAGAATATATCATCGAATACAGCTACTTCATTTGTTGAAAAATGGACTGATTTTTTCTTCAGGTAAGTTTGGATATTAAAGTTATCTATTATCTGGTATCTATGTTTGATAAATTTATACTGGCAGAGGCCACTTTTGGAATATCCAAAGCATAGGGATTTATTTTCATTTGTATATTATTACTCTTACACCTGATGGGAGCTTTTCGTATAACCATTTTGCTTCTTCTAACTTTAGTCTAATACACCCATGACTTGCAGGGCTTCCAAGTTTTTCATATTCCTCTATAATCATCTCTCTATTTTTATCAAAAGGAACACTGTGGAAAAGATATTTTTTGTAAAACCTTGTCCAGTAAAAAGCTCCTACATCAAACCTTTCTACCCATGAATACTTAATTTTATCAGAGGTTTCAAACTCTCCCTGAGGAGTTGGCGACTGGTCGGCTCCTCCAGAACAGATCATTTCTTTTATCAAATTATCCTTATAATATACAAACACTCTTTGTTTGGTTAAATCTACTTCAATCCTAAAATCATCACTATTACTAAAATCAATATTCTGATCTTCGATTGGACCAGGATTATCATTTTCACTTACTGTTTCTTCCCCATCTGCTGATCCCTGCTCCTCTCCAGCTTCTTCTCTAATGATATCTTCATCTTCTTCTGGTTCTTCCACTGAATTATCCATATTACCATCACATTCAGAAATGTTCTCATCAGTAGCCTCATTTGAAAAATCTGCATTAGCTTGTTCGGTAAAATCAGCTTCGTTTAAATCTTCATTATTACTCGCTAGATTATTCATATTATCAACTTCATTAGTTTCTGATTGCTTTTGCGCAGCTTCTAAATTATCTGCCGGGAATATAATCATCTTGCCAACAACGACTAGAATTAAGGGTACAAGAATTACTGTTATTATTAAACCTATCCAACTTTTTAAAAAATTAAACAACTATTTTCCTCGTAAATTTATATAAAAAATAAAAATATCAAAACCATTATAATAGTTATTTGGAGTGAAGTAAAAAACTACTTAATTAAAAAGCTGTGAAAAACTTTATTGAGCGGGCTTAGTTGACGTGTTTCGAATTTAAAATTTTAGTAAGATTATTTAAGTAGAGAATAAATTAGAATCAATTGAAGATTCTATTATTTTGGAAGTATCTATTATTCCGTGATAAATAATTAAAAATAAAGAGCAGTACACTCCCCTGGAAGTGGTGGCAGAAGCTATTGATAAATTAATTGACACTGCCGGGGAATCTTAAATAGAAAATCTATAATATAATGTTTTTTTATCTATTCATATCTGCAATATATGAGTCTATATATTTTAATTCCAAATGTTATTCCTGACCACATTCTATATCCCTACCAGTCAATATATCAATCCCATGGGGCAGTGGGCGGTATATCAACTCCAGGCTATCTTTTACTCCTTTTATACTACCGGGCAGGTTTATTATTAAAGTTTTTTTCCTTATCCCGCTTACTCCCCTGGAAAGAATTGCTCTGGGAGTTTTTTTCTGGCCTTCAATCCTTATTATCTCACTGAACCCGGGAACCTTTTTCTCAATAACCTCATCAGTCGCTTCAGGAGTCACATCTCTGGGTGAAAACCCGGTTCCCCCGGTGGTTAAGATTAGATTTGCTTTTTCTTTATCTGAGATATCCTTAAGTTTTTCCTTTATTTTATCCTTCTCATCCGGGACTATTCCGTAATCAGCAATTTCCCATCCTTTTTCTTTGAAATATTGCATTATATATTTACCGCTTCTGTCTTCGCGCTCTTCCCGGTATCCTTTATCACTAACAGTGATGATTGCTACTTTTAATAGTTTTTTCATAAAATTTTTCCTTTTAAATATTACAATTATAATTTTTTATAAAATATAAAAAGTATTTCTATTCCTTATTTTTTAACAATCTTTCTTACAAGGCGTGTATAATTTTATTTCCAACCTTTATCTTCCCTGGCTGCAGTACCCTGCAGAACACACCTTCTTGCGGCATTATACATGAACCCATCAAATAATAAATACTACAGGGTTTGGGGCACTCCTTCCCGATCTGAGTGACTTCAAGCATTACCATATCTTCTTCACCTACTGTCAAAATATCCCCGATTTGCAGTCTCTTTAAATCTATACCCGAGGTAGTTATATTTTCAGCAAAATCTCCCGGACTGGCATCAATACCCTTACTGTTAATATCCTTAATACTATCATATGAAAGCAGGCTTACCTGACGGTGCCAGTTTCCGCTGTGTCCGTCTCCTTCTATACCATATTCATTTATAGAAACTTCATTTACAGGCTTCTTTTTGCCGCCCTTTTTTTCACTTATATTTATTGAAACTATTTTTCCTTTATTTTCCAAAATATCAAATCCTCCTATTCTGGTAATTTTTAAGATAATAGCCTTTTCCTCCGGTTTTTTCCAGAAGTTCTATGCCTTCTATTCTCATTTCTTTTGAAACTGCCTTACACATATCATATATAGCCAGCAGGCTGATACTTACAGCCATAAGAGCTTCCATTTCTACTCCGGTAACATCAAAGCCTTTCACTTTTGCTACCGCCTCTATTTTATTTTCCTTTTCCAGTATTCTGAAATCTATATCTACATCTGTAAGCCTTATCTGGTGACAGAGTGGAATCAGTTCCCAGTTTTTTTTTGCCGCACTCACTCCGGCAATTTTTGCTACAGTTAAGACATCGCCTTTTTCTAATTGGTTATCTTTAATCTTACCAATGATATCCTTATTTAAAATAATATATCCCCTGGCTTTAGCAGCCCTTAAAGCTACCTTTTTATCGCTCACATCAACCATTTTAGCTCTTCCTTTCTCGTCTATGTGAGTAAAATTATCCGGATTTTTCATCTTAAAACTATCCTCCAATTTTATTCATGAAGCTGGCAATTTTCAGATCGCTTCCCACTTTACATTTTATGTTACTATTCCTGTCCTTTGGTTTTCTCTTTATAAAACTTTTAATCAATTTTTTTATTCTTTCATTATTAGCGCCATCTCTAAGCTCTTCTTTTATATCAATTTCCGAACTGGAAAACAAACACAATTTTATACTTCCTTTAGAAGTAAGCCTAATCCTGTTACAGTAATAGCAGGACTCCCTTTTATTTATAATAAAACCAATCTTACCTTTACTTCCATTAATCCTGTAATATACTGCCGGCCCGAAACCCATGGGCTCTTTAATTTTACAGTATTTTCCAAATTTATTCATAGATTCAAAAATACTTCTTATATCTACTTTTGGTTTATCGATATTAATCAGGTTACTGCTGCATTCTACAGTATCCAGGCCTGATATGGACATCATTTCTATAAATCGAATACTTACCGGTTTTTCAATGGCAAACTTGATAAATTCCAGGGAGTCCTTCTGGTCAAATAAGTTGGTAAGCACCACATTTATCTTTACTGATTCGAATCCCATTTCAACAGAACTTTCTATAGCTTCCAATACTTTGGTGAGATCACCTCCTCTGGTAATCATTCTGTACTTTTCCGGATCCAGACTATCCATACTTACATTGATCCTTTTTATACCGGCGCTATAAAGGTCTTTTAAAAATTTACGCAGCAGTGTTCCGTTAGTGGTAAGGGATATGTCTTCAATTCCTGGAATGTTTCTTATGCCTTCGATCAAGCCAAGTATATTATCCCTGAGAAGAGGCTCACCGCCGGTAAGCCTTATTTTCTTTATCCCCAGTTCAGATAATATTCTTACCGCTCTTAATATTTCCTCAAAAGTTAAAAGCTCTCTTCTGTCAAGCAATTTTATTCCTCTTTCAGGCATGCAATATGTACATCTTAAATTACAGCGGTCGGTAACTGATAACCTCAGATAATCAATTTTTCTATTATAATTATCTATTAATTTTTCTTCCATAAGTCTGTTTACAGCCAAAAATATTCTATTTAATAAAAATTACCTATTAAATCTTTATCTCATCTTTTAAACATATGTATTGAACTTGCTTTCACTGCTGCTGTAATTTCTTTACCCAAAGCCAGTTTCAATCTATTAACGGAATTTTGGGTTACAAAGGAGCTCAATGGGAAACCGCAATCAATTTCAATTCTTTTAAATATTCCAATATCCCTTATTTCAGTAATTTTCCCCTTGAACAGATTCATGGCAGAAGATTCTTCAGATGATATTTCAGTGTTATATAAGATTACATCTTCCGGCCTTATTGCCAGTGTAACTCTGGTGTCTTTTTCCCACTGACCAACTATGTATATCTCAATATTTCCCTTTTTTACCGCTAATCCAACTTTGCAGACATTTCCTTTTCTCTCAAGAATAACTCCATCCACCAGCGTTTCGACTCCTACAAATCTGGCTATAAACTCATTTACAGGTTTTCTGAATATCTCTTCCTTTCCGGCAAACTGCAATATTTTCCCTCTATCCATAACTGCAATATCATCTGCAAGCACCATGGCTTCATTCCGATCATGTGTAACGTATACAACAGATTTTCCATAACCCCTTAATACCCCAAAGAGATCCGCGCGCAAACTTTCCCTGGAACTCTGGTCAATATTTGCCAGAGGTTCATCCAGCAGCAGCAGTTCAGGATCAAGGACCAATGCTCTGGCAAGGGATACTCTCTGCTTTTCACCTCCGGAAAGATTTTTAGTGCTCCTGTTGAGTAAATCAGTGATTTTTAATTTACCAGTAAAGTAATCAATCCTGTCTTTTACTCCTGATAATTTTATTTTTCTAATCCTCAGTCCCATTATTATATTGCTGTAAACCGATGTATTAAAAAGCAGGGGTTCCTGAAATACTACAGCCATCTTTTTCCTTACCTCTGCGGGATTAACTTTTCCGTTTACTATGTTACTGCCATTAAAATATATTTTCCCTTCATCGGGTCTCTCCAGAAGGTTAATGAGCCTTATAAGAGTAGATTTACCGGAGCCATTTGGTCCAATTATAGTTAATATTTTTCCCTTTTCCGCGTACAGGTTATTAACATCCAGACAAAATTTACTGTTATATTTCTTTTTAAGGTCTGAAATCTCTAGAATCTTCTTATCCATCCAATACCTTCCTTCTGCTGTATCAAAGTGAGTAGGAAATTTACCCCAAATGTAAGGATAAGCAGTATTACCACAAGAGCAATTGCCATATCAAAATTACCCATTCTGACCATCTGAACTGTAGCAGTGGTAAGAACCCTGGTCTCTCCCTTAATATTCCCTCCTACCATAATCACTGCTCCTACTTCTGATATTATTCCTCCAAAACCAGCCATAACTGCTGCCAGGGCAGGCAGCCTGGCTTCCCTTATTAAAATCCAGTAGACCTGAAATCTATTTGCTCCCAAAGACAAAACCTGTTGTTTTAATTTGGGGTCAATCTGCTGTACAGCTGCCAGAGTTATACCTGCGATTATGGGTGAGGCAATAAGCACCTGGGCTATCACCATGGCAGTGGGAGTATACATTAATTTTAAAAATCCAAGCATTCCACTTCTCCAGATAAACAATATAACTATAAGTCCTGCTGCAACCGGTGGAAGTCCCATTCCAGTATTTATTACTGCAATAATAAACTTTTTTAACGGGAATTTATTTAATCCCACAAGAACCCCTACAGGTATTCCCAGAAGTATAGAAAAAAATACCGCACTTCCAGAAACCTTAAGAGTTAGAAATAAAATCTCATATACTTCCCTGTTCCCGGTAAAAATTAAAATTATTGCTTGTTTTATTCCCTGCCAGATAATTTCCATAATTACTTAATCACATCAGGATAAAATAACGGCTGACCATATTCCGCTACACCAAATTCTTTGATAATAGCCTGTCCCTTCTCTCCGGTTATAAATTCCACAAAAGCTTGAGCTCCCTCATAATTTATATCAATATCCTTATGTTTTTCCGGATTTAAGACAATCACTCCATAAGGATTAAACAGTATCTCATCATCCTCTACCATAACAACCAGACTAAGACTATCCCGCTGGGATAGGTAGGTTCCCCTGTCGGTCATAGTGTAAGCCTGTTTTTCATCAGCAATCCTCAGTGTTTCTCCCATTCCCTGACCACTTTCTATATACCAGTCCCCCTGGGGGGTAGTACCGGCTTCTTCCCAGATTTCTATTTCTTTCTTATTGGTGCCGGAATCATCTCCTCTTGAAACAAACGAAGCCTCATTTGCAGAAATAGTTATGTAAGCTTCCACTGCTGTAAGTCCACTGATATCTGAAGGATCATCTTCCGGTCCTATTATCACAAAGTCATTATGCATAACATCTCTTCTTTCAGTTCCATAACCTTCTTCAACAAACCTGTCTTCTTCTTCTCTGGAGTGTACCAGTATAACGTCTATCTCTCCTCTTTCTCCCATAGCAATGGCTTCTCCTGTACCAACAGCTATAGGTTTTACTTTATAGGTGGTTTCCTCCTCGAAGGCAGGGATTAACTCATCCAGAAGACCGCTGTCGTAAGTGCTGGTAGTGGTTGCCAGAATAATTTCAGTATTTTTCACTTTTTTTTTACAAGAAAATGCAAAAACAGAAGTAGTAATTATAAACGTAGATAATATAAGAATTGAAGTAACATTTAAAAATCTAAATTTATTCACTTTTACCTCATTCTTTCCTATGTTTTCATTATTGGTCGATTTCCTTTTGATCTTATCTACTCTTCAAGCAAAAAACTTCAATTTCGCTATCTTTTTTTATATCCCCGGCATCTTCTGGAAAAACTGCAATACCATCAGCTTTTGCCATAGAGGTTAGTATGCCTGATCCCTGCGTACCTGTAGATTTGAAAAAATACTCATTATCTTTTTTCTCAAGCATCACCCTGACAAAATTAGTTCTGCCTCTTTTATTCTTAAAATCATGATAAGCTCTGGCTCTTACTGAAGGCCTGAACAGATTATCATCTCCAATTATCTTCTTGATCAATGGTCTTACATACATTTCAAAACAGACCATAACCGATACAGGATTCCCCGGCAATCCGAATATAAATCCATCCTTATATTTCAGGAAAACCAGCGGTTTTCCTGGTTTCTGGTTTACCCTCCAGAATATCAACTCTGCTCCAATACCAATCAGGATTTCCTTTACAAAATCATAATCACCAACAGAAACCCCTCCACTTAATAATAGAATATCACACTCCGATAAAGCCTCCCGTATCTTTTCCTCTAAGATTTTTTTCTCATCTTTAGCTATACCATACTTGATATACTTTATGCCTATTTCCTTCAATTGAGCAGATAAAGAATAACTGTTGCTATCCCTTACTTTACCTATCTCTAATTCCTTATCTATCTCCAGAAGCTCATCTCCGGTTGATATTATTCCTACTACAGGAGGTTGGTAAACAAGCACTTCGCTCTTACCCAATGAAGCCATAACTCCTATATCTGCAGGAAAAATCTTTTTCCCTTTCCTTAAGACTTTATCTCCGTTTTTTATATCTTCCCCTCTGTATCTTATATTTTCTCCCTCCGCACATTCCTTAAAAACCAGGATACTCTCTCCATCCTTTTCTGTATCCTCTTTCATCACCACAGCATTACAATTTTCTGGAATAGGGGAACCGGTCATAATGGGTATGCAATAACCAGGATTAACCTTTACAGTTGGCACTTTACCAGCAGGTATATCCTCAGCCAGCAATATTAATCTTACAGGGCAGCTCCTATCTGCTCCTTTTATGTCTTCTGTTCTTACTGCATATCCATCC
>JADHVN010000028.1 GCA_016783995.1 Actinomycetota bacterium | reverse complement strand
AATAATATATAAGATTAAAAATTATTTTTTAGTTTGAATATTCTCTATCCAGTCGAAAAGTGGGTTCTTAATTTTAATAATTTTTTATTTATATCCATACAATCTTAACCCATTAATAATTACTAAAATAGTAATACCTACATCGGCAAAGATTGCCAAAGATAAATTGCTTAATCCTAAAGCTGCTAAAATTAAAAAAAGAAATTTTATTGAAATTGCCAATATAATATTAAATTTTATTATCCCCACAGCTTTTCTTCCAAGCTTAATTAGATAAGGCAGTAAATTAAGGTTATCGTTTAAAAGTGCAATATCAGAATTTTCAATAGCAACATCAGATCCTGTAGCACCCATTGCAATACCAACAGAGGCAGTAGCAAGTGCCGGTGCATCATTAACTCCGTCACCAGCCATTGCAACATATTTATATTGTTCCATTATCTTTGTTAATTCACTGACTTTATCTTCCGGGAGCAATTCTGCTTTTACATTTTCTATACCCAGATTTGAAGCTATAAATTTAGCTGAAGCTTCATTATCCCCAGTTAATATGATTGGTTTAACCCTTAGGTCTGAAAGGCTTGATATTAATGACTTACTTTCTTTTCTTATTTCATCGGTTACAGCAATTATTCCTTTTATTCTTTTATCATCACTCATAACTATTGCTGTTTTACCCTGTTTTTCAAGCTCATCAATTTTCTTAAGGATAAATTCATTATTGCCAATACCTTGATTTTCGTTAATAAACTTAATGTTTCCGAGAAAATGCTTTTTATCTACACAAATAGAGCATTCTCCGGTTAAACCTTTACCGGTTACTGATTGAAAATCTTTGAATATATGAGGTTTTACTCCAATTTCTTCTGCTTTTTTTACAATACTTTTTGCAATAGGATGTTCTGAAAAAGCTTCAAGTCCAGCTGCGCAGGCAAGAACTTCACTTTCTGTAAAACCATTAAGTGGAATGATATCAGAAACAATTGGTTCACCTTTTGTAAGTGTCTTTGTTTTGTCAAACGCGAAAGCCTTTAACTTTCCCATTTCTTCTAAAAATATTCCACCTTTAACCAGAGCACCTTTTTTTGTAGCATTACCTATTGCTGAAAAAACTGTAACGGGTGTTGAGATTACAAGTGCACAGGGACAGGAAATTATTAACAGAGTTAGAGCCTGAGTAAACCAGTAGTTAAACGGCTTTTTTAATAAAACTACAGGAATAATTACAATCAAAATAGCTGCTAATATAATTACTGGTGTATAAATTTTAGCAAACTTTTCAATAAATTTTTGTGATGTTATCTTTTTTTCGGAAGATTTATATGTTAGGTCAATAATTTTAGAAAGAGTGTTGTCCCTTGATTTTTTAGTAACTTTTACTTCAACGTAACCTGAACCATTTATTGTTCCTGCATATACAGCATCATTTAAATATTTATTTCTTGGGAGAGGTTCACCGGTAATTGTAGACTCATCTACTAATGAATTTCCAAATATAACAATTCCATCCATAGGGATGATATCTCCTGGCTTTATAATTACTGTTTGACCAATTTCTATATCTTCAACTGGAACTTCTTTTTCCTTACCCTTAACTGATGCTGTTTTAGGAGTACTGTCAATTAATTTTTTTAAGGCAGTCTGGCTTCTTTGTATCCCAAATTCTTCTAAATTATCTCCAAGAGCAAAAAGTACTATTATGATAGCTGCTTCCTCAAATTGTCTTAAATAAATTGCTCCAATTACAGCTATTGCCATAAGAAGATTTATATTGGATAATTTAAATTTAATTAAACTGCGGAAAGCACTTAAAAAGACTTTTCTTCCAAAAATAACAATAATTATTAGAAATATGGGTAGTTCGATCCATAACGAGGCGTGAATAGAAAAATAAGACAATACAAGAAAGGGAATAATTACTATTAATGTTACTAATAACCAGCGAAATTTAATATTTTTTATTAGTTCTTTCATATATAAACCCTCATCTTTTATTTTGAAATTACTTGATTAATATTAATATTTAAGGTTATTTTTCTTCGACATGTCTTAAGCCTTCAGCAAAAAGATTAGTTATATGATTGTCATCGAGAGAATAAAAAGCCATCTTTCCATCTTTTCTGTATTTTACTAATCTCATATTTCTTAGAATTCTTAGTTGGTGTGAGACAGCTGATTTTGTTGTTCCCAGTAACTCTGAAATTTCACATACACAGAATTCTTGTGCAAGCAAAGCAGAAATTATTTTTACTCTGGTTGTATCACCAAGAACCTTAAATATTTCAGATAGGCGATACATGATTATTTCAGATTTCATCTTTTTTTTGACATCAGATATTTTTTGTTTATCAATAAAGGTAATCTCGCAAATTGTTTCCTTATTCTTCATTATATATCTATGCCTCCTTGTAAATAAAAAATAATAGTTGAACAATTATTCAATCATTATATTTTAAACAATATCATTTGTAAATAAATTAAATAGTATTAGACTAAAATAGTATAGGTTTCTTTTTATACTATAATACTATTTACTTTCAAGCAGACAAAATTCAAATATTTTTATAATTAAAAACTAAATTCAGGTATGAAAAATCCTTTTTTAAGCTCAATATTTTTATTCAAACTTTGTTCACAGTACCCCAGTAAATTAAATAAAAGACTTTTAAGAGCTAAAAACAATAAGAAATTAAAATATTGTTTTACTAATAAATCCTGCAAAAGGTGGAAAACCAACTCTTGAAATTAAAAATATCGTCATGCAAATTGAAATAAAAGTATCTGTATATCAAATTACTGCAAACGCTTCAAATAGCTTCGGATTTTCTTGTTTTTTCAACAAGCATTGAAACAGCAAAAACTCCAAAATTGTCAAATGATTATCAGTGATGTTATAAGAGGTAAAATTCTATACATATTGTAGTCAATTATCAGTAATTATAATTTTAATTTTAAATAGTGCTTAATAAACAAAAGATGGAATAAAATAAAAGAATTTGATGCAAAACTTAAGAACAATATTCTAATAAGATTACCTATTCCTTGTAGTTGAAATGAATATCAAAATGAGAAAAGAAACCAGCCTGACCTAAAAGACCAAACGGCATATCATCCCATTCATGTGAGTAATACACATCTGACGCAAATTCAATTCCATTTAATGCTATATGTGTTTTATGGAGATATGCTAATACTGATCCACCAATACCTGAAAAAATTTTCTGTTTACTTAAATAACCTTCTTTTTTTATTTTATAATTTATAATACTAAAAGTGTTTTAAACATTCAATTCAATTAATACTACTACCTATTTAATACTATAATAGATTATAGCATAAATCTATAAAGGATATTTTAAAAGATTTAGCCAGAAGCGTAAATAAATATATGGCAGCTTCCTACTCTCCCACACCATTGCATTGAAGTCTATAGTCCTATATCTTTTTATTCTAAGATATTTTTATTTTCTTTCTAAAGGTAAGATCTACATCAATTAGGTCATCCTCATTATCTATTAAATTTGGTTTTATGTCTTCTAGATTTGGAAGGTCCGTGTAAGGCTTGTTGGCTCCGCCATTCGCCCCGAATAACTCAAATAGTAGTTTTTAATCCTACAAACAAATAAACTTGTTTATTGATTTTAGCCTTTTTATTTTCAAATTCAATATATAATTTTCTAAAATTATCCTTCCAGACTCATAGTGAAGATGTGGATTATAGTTATAAATATAAGTTTATTTTACTTTAAGGTTTTTAATTTCTATTAATTTTTTTGTAACGGATGATTTTATTCTAGAGTCCTGTATTTTTCCAATCCATTTAATAGCTTTCTTAAAGCTAAATGATTTAGGGAAATACAATTCTGGAAAGTAACTAAATTGTTTTTTCTTTCTGGTTGACAGATAAAGACTATCGATTAACGCTTTTTCCTGCTCTGCTATAAGAAAGCTGCCGTCCCTCTTATACCAATCAAAACCATCGAAAAATGAAGGGGGTATACGGTGAATAGAAAATGTTCCAACTTTTGTATGAATTTTCTTTGTATGGACTGTTGAAGCCAGAGTTATCTCTTGAGGAATCTGTTCTATTATTCCATGCAGGTGCAGTGCACTTATAAAAGAGACATAAGCCCTGTTTTTTGTTAGTAAAAAAGGGATAATACTGTAAGGACTTAACTTTACATTTCCAGTTTCTGCCCAGATACCTCTTGCTACACTAAAAACAAGCCCCTTTTTTTCGAGAGTTTTTAGCATTTTTGAAGCATTGGATAATGAATTTCCGGAAAGCATTGCTGCTTCACGCGTAGTAAATACAGGTCTATTTAATTTTTTAGCGAATGCTAGAATAGATTTTTTAACCATGTTTATTTATCATTTCCTCCAGTAGGTTTGCTACCTTTAGTTTTATTTCATCCCAAAAAAGTGATGAATCATAACTGGCCTGCTCATCAGATGGTAAAAATAAAACTACACTATCACGAAATTGTTCAAATGTAACTGAAAATAAATTTTCATATGCTTTTTCTAATTTATCTTTTTTTGGTATTTTTGATCCGCTTATTTTAGAATTTGAAATTTTAGGGCTCAATATATATAAATCAAAAATATCCCTTGCCTGGACTGCAGGTCTTGAGGCAAGTGCAGTTATTTTTTGTATGCTAGAAGATACAGCATTATAATGTGGTACTATAACAGGAATTAATTTATAAGTACGTAGTATAGAATCCGGAATAGCATTAACTTCTATTCCATCTTTTAAACTTCTTCTTGAGAATTCGACCTTGGTAAAGAGATCCTCTCCGGAAAAAGTTGCCAGATGTATCTTAAATCTTTGAGTTGTTTCGGTCTGTTTTGCCTTTTTCATATCCGGGATAGAAACTCTCTGTATACCATAAGGTCTTAAATTATCAACGAAAACCTGCGTATTAAATATATTTAAGACTATATCCTGAATTATATCTGCTCTTACTTTAGATAGATCAAGATCCATATCCTCAGAGTATCTAATGCTTCCGAAGAAGAACCGCATGTTTACCCCACCTTTTAACGCATATTGTTTAGGATCAGCCTTGCGGCCAAACCACCTTAAAAACTCCAGATGAAATACTTCTCTTTGTTGTAATGAATTATACATAATTATGTATTATAGTTTACTAATAAGTAAATTACAATACATAATTAATTTTTTTATATAAATTTGAATAAAACGTAACATTTACTTATATGTTAGTTAGAATAAGGCTTTGGCTATTTTCTCTATAAATTCATCTTTTGGAGGCAGTACTTATTATTTATAAAAAGTATTTTTGATAATTCTCCTATTGTAGTATCTGATTTAACTGTAATGACATTTGTTTTCATGATATCTTTAGCTATCAAATCTGCCATTGCTTTCACCTCAGTTATCAAAAAATAATTTGCTTTTTCTTAAATTATTAACTTTATGGCAAATAACTTGCAAGCGAACCAGTTGAAGTGCTTGCCTGAACTGGAATTCTTGGGATTGCTCCCCAGTTTATGGCTCCGGTATTTAATGCGCCGCCAGAATAATCAACTCCAGCTCCGTAACTAGCTGCAGTTAGCGCGCTAACGCTTGCTGCAGAAAATGAATTAAACGGCCACGCTACAACATTACAAACTCCGCCAACTGAACCTTGTATTGCCGCCTGGGAAGCCTGGAGCTGCGCTAAAGCCTGATCATAGCTCATGCTTCCCAGTCTGCTATGATCTGTTCCATGGCTTTGAATTTCGAAACCTGCTGCTGCCATGGCAGCAACTTCAGGCCATATCAGCATTGCACGGGTTGGGTAGCTGCCTGCATCAAATAAATTGGTTCTCCTGTCTCCATCAGATGAACCTATTAAACCTGTGGTTATAAATAAAGTCATTTTGAAACCATAACTTTGAACTATAGGAAAGGCATACTGGTATACGCTTTGGTATCCGTCATCAGTTGTCAGAATTACCGGTTTCGGAGGAAGTGCTTTACCGCCATTTACTGCAGCAAATAAATCCTGGAATGATATTGTCTGATAGCCTCTTTGCTTTAAAAGGGAGCATAATTCGTTTAACTGCCCTGTCGAAATTTCATATTCATAACCTGAACCAGGCATAACGCTATGGAAAGCAAAAATCGGAACCACCCCGCCGATGCTTGCAACAGTTGAGCTGCTAACATTGGCTCCTGAACTACCGTTAAGCGAGCCGCTGTCAATTCCAAATTTTGCACAGAAATTCCTGAACTCTGTTGAATTAACAAAACCGGCAAGGACATACTGCCTTGAATTTCCGGCATTTAGCTGCCCCATCCAGTCGCTGTATCCCTGCGGATCCGGCCCTCTATCAAAAAATGCCCTATACATAACCTGGAGGTAAGCATCATTTGAGAGATTTTTATTTACAAATTCTATACTGTTGATGAAACCATTGGCAACCGTTGCTCCTGAAATGGAGTGATTTAGCAATGCATTTACCCAGCCAGCAAGACCGCCTGCATCAGGCTGCCTGTCAAGGCACTGCTGATAAAATCTTGTCACAAAGGCATTTACATCCGAAGTGGAATCTGCAAATAATGGTTTTGGTACATTAAAAACTGAAAGAATTGATACAAAAACAAGTACAGCCAAAGCCAAAACAAAAAAATATTTTATTTTACCTTTCATAATCACACTTCTTTTTTCTATTTTATTTTTATATAAGCTTATATAGACCGCAAATGTTATTTGCCTATTTCTAATATATCTATATGAAAAATAATTATATTCTAATATGCGCAATATTCAATAAAAAAGAGATAAATTTTTTATTGGTTTTGGATGACAGAATTAAGTTTGTTTTTGAACTTGCCTGATTTAACTTACCCCCTCTGCAAATTTATTAATTAACCTGGAACCCAAAAGAAGGATTTAATAATATCTAAAATAAACTGGTGAGTACTCATTGTATTATTTAATTAGTTATTGGTGAGTAATTCACCTTTTTTTTTAATTTTTTATCTAAGTTGTGCTTAATTTTTCTTAATTTAGCTTTTTTGACCAATTATTTACCGAAACTAATTATTTTTCTTTTTTATTCTTCTATGTATCTAATTGATGTAAAATTAAACAAATGTTAATTTTAATCAATTAAGCAAACAGAGGAGTATAAAACGATGCCATTTATTAAACTTGAAGCAGGTAAGATTGACAAAGATAAAAAAGAAAAACTGATTAGTGAATTTACTAGAGTAGCTAGTGAAACGCTAGACATTCCAGAAGAAGCTTTTATTGTATTAATTAAAGAAAATGATACAGATAACTGGGGCCTCGGTGGGAAAGTACTTACCAAGGTAATGGCAGAAAGAGCTAACAAGAAATAATAGTTAAAACCCTCTGCCTACAATTAGGTAGAGGGTTTTATTATTCTATAAGCAGAAATACCAAAGATAAAAAAGACAAGTAAAAGTAATAAAGTAAAAAGAAAAGTATGACAACTGTTTATCATAGTAGGTAATCTAAGTGATTGTCCACCGCTTGACCTGTGTACCCTGTTGGAAACTTTAAAAAAGATTAAAGTTTTTATTAGCTGTGTAGAACTAAAAAGGTTAAGGGCAAACCTCGAATGTAGCCAGGGGGTATTAAATCTCTACAAACTTTCAACCCAAAACCGACAGGGTAGGCACGATAAATATTTCGCGAATTAGGTGGGGGGTATCAAAAAACTTTTACTGATAATACAGTTTGATAAAAAATAATTAATATATTAGACTAAATGCAGTATATTAAGTTAGAGTTTATTGATTTAAACTCAAAAATTTGGACCTATGTTATCTAAGTTAAAAACAATTTGCGAGAATTCATTTTATTATAAATGTAGGGAGAAGTAGATGTTTAAAAATAATAAAATTAGGATTTTTGTTACAGTTTTTCTTCTGGCCTTTATACTGACTTTTACTTTTCCATCAATTGTTTTTGCTGATCAAACATCTGATGTATCCAGTTTTGTAACAAGGCTTTATCAAACCTGCCTGGACAGAAGCCCTGATCCTGCAGGACTTGATAATTGGGTTAATAATTTGATATCCGGGAAAGTAACAGGCGGACAGGCAGCATATGGATTTGTATTTAGCGAAGAATTAAAAAATAGAAATTTAAATAACGACCAGTTCTTAGCAATAATGTATAGAGCCTTTTTTGACAGACCAGCTGACACTGGTGGTTATAATAACTGGATGGGCTTATTAAATGGCGGCTCTTCAAGAGAATTTGTATTTTCAAACTTTGTCAATTCAACAGAATTTGCAAATATTTGTGCTAAGTATGGCATACAAGCCGGCACTGTAACAGTTAAAAATACTGGAACTGCCGCTACCACGCAGGGCAAGGATCCCAAGATTGTGGGGAGTGAAGCTTATTATAATCTTATTGCTCAGGCTTTAAATATATTAGCTCAGAAAGATCCTGAAGTTTATACTCAATACGCTTCTGTCAGTAGAATTGAAGAAAGGCCTTTTTTAAATGCTCTTGGTGCTACATATGGATCTGTGGTATACATGGATTTATCAAAGCGAGAATTTAATGAAATGCCGTTTGAAATGGAAATTGCTTGCACACTTTCTCATGAGTTTAACCATGCTACAAATAGGAACATTTTGAAATATTATAGTGTATATGCTTATGAACAATGGGCTTTTGCTCAGGAATATAATACAGGGCTAAAAGTAGGGGCACCATCTGTCTATTTAAACTATATTTCTTATATGTATTATAATGTTTATCTTTATTATCAAAGGCATATGCCAAGAGATTTTGTTTTAGAACCTGCTGCATAATTTAGTTGGCAAAAAAGATAGAAAAAAAAGATGGCGTTAGTTATATCTGTGAGAAATGTGGTAATGAGATGTTTAAATTTTCGGTAAAGGCTAAAGGATTATTTACCGCTAATTACCCTTTTAAATATAAGAAATATTTAAATACAGTAGATCCTAATGGACCTTATTATACTTGTCAATTTTGTGGCACAATTCATAAAGGCTATTATACAAATAGTAGTGGGTTAAATATTGATTTTAGATCACTAAACAAAGTATAAGCGAAGAAATGATTTTAAAAACATATTTGGTACATATAAAAATGTATCCCACACCCATTTTCGTTGCTTCTAGGGGCATACTAGCGCTTCATATTTTAATGTTTTAGCTACCCAGTTAAAAATTGCTGAAAGAAAGAATTTTTCTTGATGTGGGTTTACCTTTTTGCTATATTTATAATTGTCCTTAGAGCAGGAGGCAACTTTCAGAAACTACTGAAATTTACGTACGAAAGAATGTAATAAGTAAGTTAAATTTCTGAAAAATCCCTTAGAAAAGTTCTAAGGCAGGGCCCCAAGATACTAAGTAGCCTAAGGCTATTCTACTAAAAGGTACTACGGGATGCAAGTCAGATTGAAGTGTGCTATTTATACGGGAGTCAGTACAAACAACCAAGCAGAAATAGAGCTTAATAAATCTTGTACTAAATAGAAAAAATAAATTGAAAAATTGCATATCTCCTGTATAATTAAATCTGTACAATTAAGCTCTTGCAGTGTAAAAACTGTAAGGATTTCTAAGAAATATACCCTATCTAGTTGGCTTATAAGATAAAAAATAGTTGGAGTTAGCCTGTAAGCCGAGTTCTGTAATACCTATAAGTTTAATCATAAGCACCAGTAGTCATCCATCTGGGATAAATATTACTATTTACCTCTAGCGGCCTAACCCGGAAGAAGGCGGGCCACCTTATACTTCCCTATTTGGCCTTTCTCCGGATGCGGTTTACCAAGCCAGCCTGTCACCAGACTGCTGGTGAGCTCTTACCTCACCATTTCACCCTTACCAGGATATATAAAATCCTGGCGGTATATTTTCTGTTGCACTAGCGCTGGGATTAGTTTTTACACCAGTCCCGCTGGGTATTGTCCAGCATCCTGCCCTATGGAGCCCGGACTTTCCTCACAAGCAAAGCTTGCGCGACTACTCGGCTAACTCCGGTTATATATTACAGATATTTAGCAAAAAATCAATACAGTATTATTCATCTATATTCCCGAAGCTTATCTTTGATTCTCCCTCATAGGTTAATTCTCTTTTATCCAGCGCCTGATTTACAAGCCTGTCAGCTTCTATATTATGTTTCCTTGAGATAAGCCGGAGATCTACAATATCGTACTTGCTGAGTTTTTCAGATACTTTCAGGTATATTTTTAAAATACCAGAGTCTTTTATCTTCCAGACTTTTTTAATCTGGTTATTTAGAAGCTTACTGTCAGTAAAAAGCATTATTTTTTTACAGTGATATTTTTCTACCAGATCAAGGACTTTATCCAGAGCCATATACTCGGCCACATTATTGGTACACTCACCGATATGGGCGCTAAGCTCTCCAAGTTTCTTATCTTTATCATCATACACTACAGCACCAACCGCTGAAGGACCGGGGTTGCCTCTTGAACCTCCATCAAAGTATATTTTTAAATAATCATAATTTTCTTCTGTCATTTAAGATTCCAGTTCCTTTTTTATACTATCTATTTCACCTCTGTAAATTACAGCCATCCTGCCGCATATCGGACAACTGTAGATTTCATCTACATCCTCTATCTTTTCGGCCGCAATTGCCGGTATTTGCATATTGCATACATTGCAGAAATTATCCTTCAGTACTGCAACAGCGATACCTCCTTTTTTACCTTTGAATTCCTTGTATTTTTTAAAATAATCATCAGGTATCTTTAGAATAACATCATCCCTTCTCTTTTTTAATCCCTCAATGATATTTTTTAAAACCTCTAGCTTTTCATTCATCTCGTTTCTTATCATTTTAATATTTGCCTCTGCTTTATCTTTCTCTGCTTTAGCCAGCTTTACCTTTTCTGACATTTCTTCCATTTCGATCATAATTTCCAGGATTTGGTCTTCCAGTTCTGAAATTTTTTGTCTTAATATTTTTACTTCAATCTGGTAATTTTCCAGTTCCTTTGCGCTTGTAATGGTACCACTGAACAATTTATTCTCATCATTTTTAATCTTTTCATTCTGCATCTCAACAGTATCTTCAAGTTTCTTACGATTACTATCTAAATCATTATATTTACCATTTATTTTATCAAACTTTTCCTTAACTTCAGTAAATTCCTTCTCAGCAGAAACTAGTTCCTCATTATTTTTAACCTTTTCTATCCCAGCCGACCTTGCAGAAATTGCATTTTCTATTAACTGCAATTCCACCAGATCTACTACATTAAACTTTAAATCAGTCAACTTGATACCTCCAGGATTTATAGCCCAACCTGCTTTTTAATATATCAATTTTAATTTTCTGTTTCTGGAAAAAATCTTCCAGTTTATTACACATATCGGTAATAGCCAGCTTTTCACTGCTGCCATGACCTATTGCAACAATTATCTTACCGCTTTCTATGATCTGCAAGGCATTATGATAACCAATCTCGCCCACTATAACCAGATCACAATCAATATCTGCCAATCTCCGGGCAATAGAATTACCGCTCCCGCATACCACTGCTACTTTCCTGATTTTTTTACTATCTACCTTTATATCTTTTTTATACAGCCACTTAAAACCATCAATTCCCAGCCTGTTTTTAATCTTCCTTGTAAAATCCCTAAAAGACTCTGGCTCTTTCAATTTTCCCAATCTTCCAATCCCGGCATCCTTAAACTTATTTTCAATCTTATACACATCATATGCTACTTCTTCATAAGGATGTGCCTTTATGGTTGCATCAATCAGGTTACTCAGGTTTCTTTCATTTACAATGCACTCTATTCTTACCTCATCAACATAATTCACACAGCCAACTTCACCTATATAAGGTTTTGAACCTTCCTGTGGAATAAAAGTACCTTTCCCTTCTATATTAAAAGTACAGCATGAATAATTTTGCCATTTGCCCCCACCATGCTGACAGATAATTTTTCTAATTTTTTCCTCTGCTTCTTTTGGTACAAAAACAACAAATTTATACCACTGTTCATATTGTTCTTCAATTATTTCTGTACCGGTTAAATCCAGGGTACTGGCAACAAAATCATTTAATCCCCCTGTCATCAAGTCATAATTGGTATGAGCACAGTAAACTGCTATCCTGTTTTCTATCAGCGTTAGTATTTCCTTTTCAACGGTTTTCGAACTTAGAATACTATCAAGAGAGTTAAATATTAATGGATGATGGGCAAGTATTAAATCAGAGTTAAGATTGACTGCTTCATCTACTATATCACCGGTTATATCCAGAGTTATAAGGATTTTATTGATATCACTCTCGAGATTTCCAATCTGCAGACCTGCCTTATCCCAGCTTAGAGCCAGGTTCCTATTAAAAATCTTATCAAGAGATAAAGCAAGCTCTTTAAGGATCATTTTGACTCGATAAAATTGTATTATTAGAATAAATATTATAATATTTATTCTGAAATAAAAAGAAATTCTTTATGTTAGTTATACCATTTCCCAAAGGAGGACAATTGGGCATACTAGACAATGAGAAAATGATTCTCGAAAGTATACCGGAAAAAATGATAAAGGTTCTTTATGATTTCCCCGGGCAATTTAAAGCAGCAGAAAACATCATCCGTAGAGAAAAATTATCATTCGATAAGAAATTTAAAAATGCAATTATTCTGGGAGTGGGCAGTTCATCCAATGTAGTATACAGACTGATAAATTCAATAGAGATAGATAGAGTAAATATTCCTGTTTTTCTCTGTTCAAGATCCACCATGCCTTCCTGGGTAAATAAGGACACACTGGTGGTCGCTGTAACTCACAGCGGAAATTCGATTGAAGTACTCGAAGCAGTAGATAAAGCCCTTAAATTAGATGCCAATGTGGTTGCTAT
>JADHVN010000027.1 GCA_016783995.1 Actinomycetota bacterium | reverse complement strand
TGATAATTGAGAAAAAAAAGAATAATAATAGGTATTTCAGGTGCAAGTGGTGTAATTTTTGGGATAAGGCTTATTGAGTATTTTCATAAGAATCCTGTATTTGAAACGCACCTTGCTTGGGGAACTGAAGCAAAAAAAATATTGTCGCTTGAAACTAAATATGACATTAAAGAAATCGAAAGTCTGGTAGACTATGCATACGCAGAAGATTTCTTGAGTGCCCCTATAGCATCAGGCAGTTTTAAAACTTACGGGATGGTTGTTTTACCGTGTTCAATGAGAACATTGGGAGCTGTTGCAAATGCTACACCCTATAATTTATTAACAAGAGCTGCTAGTGTATGCTTAAAAGAGAGGCGCAAACTCATACTTGTAATTCGGGAAGCACCACTTCATCTGGGATACATAGAAAACATGCATAAAGTTACCTTAAGTGGGGGAATTATACTGCCCCCGGTTTTAGCTTTTTATAATCATCCAAAAAATATTGATGATATCATTAGCTATACTACTTGTAAAATTTTAGATTTATTAGAAATAGAGCATAATGTATGCAAAAGATGGGGTGATGGCCAGAGGTAATAATGGTAAAATATGCAGGCATAAATAAAGCTTTAAAGGAATTTAAAGACAAAAAAATCCATGCAGGGAAAGCAACTATTGGTGAACTTATAAATGCTGCAGCTGATATAAATATAAAGCTCAGTGATATTATAATTGCTGAATCAATGATTCAAACTGGTTGGAATATCAATGAATTCTTTGATAGAGTATTGCATGTATTTAATCATAATTTAAAAGCATTGGAACTTGGGCTAAAAAAAGGGCATAGTTTTTTACTTGATAGAGTGGCAAGAGACTTAAACGAAAGTAGCATTAAAAGTGGCGCTGTCCTTGATGATATATTTATTAATAAATCAATAATATATACACTTGCAACTGAAGTTGGCAATCATGAAATGGGACTTCAACCAGCTGCTGGTACTGGTGATTCCTGTCCATATACTGGACTGCTTAGGGCGCTTATTGAGACAGAAAGCGATCTGGAAAAAGTAAAACGGGGTATTTCGGTATTACTGAAAGTCAGTACAATTTTTAGATCAGGAAAGACTACAACAGGATGTAATATGGAAGGATATGGAGCAGGCTCTACTGCTACTGCGGCATGTCTTGTAGAGGTAGCAGAAGGTACTCCAAAACAAATAGAGCATGCAATGGTACTGGCACTATCGCCTACAATTGCTGTTCCATGTACGCCGAGGGTAATGGTTCCTGGATTATGCGCAAATCATATAGCATCTGCAATAACAACAGGTAACAATGCTGCAAAAATTGCATTAAATTCTTCAATGAGGGTTAATGTTGATATTGATGCTATGATATCCATGGCAGCTGAAGTCCACAAGAAGGCTGCTCCAATTATTACTGAAATAAACGTAAAGTGGATGAGACCTTATTTTAATAAGAATGAAGATATTGATAAATGGGTTGATTCGAAAGTTTTAAGTGAAGAAAGAAAATCGGCAGCTGATATTAAAAAAGAATCTTCAGAATATATGAGAAATATAATTAAAAATTCACCTCCTATTGATAGTCCATTTGGAGATGTTGTTGTAGGTGGAAGCAGTATGGCTGTAGGCTCGCCAACGAATATGGGGCGCATTGTGCATGAGTTATTAGAGGGAGAGATTGAAGAAATAAAAATAGAACTGACCTATGATCTTTTTGTAAGAAGAGCTATTAATGTCCCAGGCATCCTAATGGGAGTTGTATTTGGCGCTAAAACAAATGATATTGAAGCATATAAAAAAGTTGTTAATTATGTTAAGGGAAAAGGAATTAAAGTTATAATTAATAAAGTTGATACCCCAGAGATACAAAGGCTTTTTGTAAAAACAAATTGTGGAAGGTATATGCTTGATTCAAGAAACAGGGGAGGTGGAAGAATAACTATTGTAAATGCTGTACCATCAAAAGAAATTGCAATCAAGGAAGCAAAGAAACTGGGTATTGTTATTGTTTAGTTTTTTTTATTGTAGGGGATTTTATAGGATAT
The DNA here is from genome assembly GCA_016783995.1 of Actinomycetota bacterium. Next base: position 11,552 of record JADHVN010000027.1, on the reverse strand, counting down.
TTATAGTAAAATATTAATCAGATTGAGTTAATGAATTAATAAATCAGAATATATATATGTACAAAAAATTGAATTATCCAAATTATAGAGTTTTATAAGAAATTTAAATATATTTTTAAGTAATTATAAATTTTATGGGAGGAGTGAATATCATGTTTAACAAAGAAAATGATACCCGCAAAGTTATAGATATTAATCTAGCGGAAAGTAAGATAGAAATTAAGCAATTAGCCAAGGATTTGGAATTTGAAGGAGGCAGAGGTTTAACTTCTAGATGTATATTGAAGGAGACTGATCCTGTCGTACATCCTCTTAGCGAAGACAATAATTTCTATATTGCTCCTGGACTCCTGTCAGGGACACCATGTCCTAATTCTGGCCGGTGTTCAATGGGCGCCAAAAGTCCTTTAACAGGTGGTATAAAAGAAACTAATACAGGAGGAACACTTGCAACTTATCTAGCCAGGATGGGAATTGCACTTATTAAAATTAAAGGAAAATCTAAGAAAGAAAATGTGATTTACATTGAAGATATTTCCGAAGAAGAAGGCAATAATAACATTAAAGTGTCTTTGCACATTATTGAAGATGTAAAAGGCAAACAAACCTATGAAGCAACCAAGACTTTACAGGATAAATTTGGCAGCAGTGCTTGTATTGTGAGCATTGGTCCTGCAGGTGAAAAGGGCTATCTTGCATCGTGCCTATGTATAACTGATATAGATGGAAAACCAACAAGGCAGGCTGGAAGAGGGGGCCTTGGAGCTGTTCTTGGATCTAAAGGTATAAAAGCTGTTGTAGTAAAAAAACCTTCAAAAACCAAGATAGATTATATAAATAAAGATAATTTTATGAAAAATGCTAAAGAGTTTACAGATATATTAAAGAAATCCGAGGTCACTTCCAAGTCTCTGCCTGATTACGGGACCAATGTATGTATGGGTGCTATAAATGGGAGTGGGGCTCTCCCCACCAGGAATTTCTCATCTGGAAAATTTGAAGGAGTAGATAAAATAGGTGGAGAAGCACTGCGAAATACAATCATAAAAAGAGGTGCAAATCCGACTCATCCGTGCATGCCTGGCTGTATAATTAAATGTTCTAATACTTATAATGACGATAAGAGAGAGGAAATAACTGGCGGGTTTGAATTTGAATGTATATGGGCGCTAGGAGCAAATTGTGGTATTGATGACCTGGATTATATAGCTTATATGAACAGGTTGTGTGATGAACTTGGGATAGACTGTATTGAAATTGGAGTTACAATTGCAGTTATTATGGAAAGCGGGTATATTGATTTTGGAGATAAAAAAGGAGCAGTAAAACTGCTAGAAGAAATAAAAGAGGATAGTCCGCTGGGAAGAATTGTAGCCAGTGGGTGTGTTGTAGCAGGAGCTGCATTTGGAGTAAAGAGGATACCGCATGTAAAAGGACAAGGAATGCCGGCATATGAACCCAGGGGCATTAAAGGAATAGGCACAACATATGCTACTAGCCCTATGGGAGCCGACCATACAGCAGGTTATACTATAACAGATGAAGTATTTAAAATTGGGAAAGATGTTGAACCATTAGAGTCTAAGGGTAAGGCAGCTCTTTCAAAGGAGTTTCAGCAATCCACAGCTTTTCTGGATTCAACAGGACTATGCCTTTTTATAACTCTTGCCACTCATGGTGATGATAGGGGACTGCTGCCAGCAGTAGAAATGTTAAATTCTAAATATGGCATTAATCTAAATGAAGAAGATATATATAAGATAGGTGATGAAATACTACAACTGGAAATAGAATTTAATGAAAAATGTGGAATGAGTAAATATACAAATGATGTTCCTGAATTCATGAGAAAGGAAAAATTGGATACTCATGATTCAGTATATGATGTTGACAAAGAAGAACTTATTGAGTTTTGATGGTATTTATTTTATTCTTTGTTGAGATTATTTTTGATATAGGCATTGGAAAAAAATATTATTAAAAATATTTTATGAAATATGCACAAATTTGCAAAGATATTATCTTATGTATTTGATGGTTCGGTTATTTCTATCCCGATACTAATTATTATTTGTTTATCGATTGAAAGCGATGTCATCAAAGCACTAAGTTGGGCTTTTTTATGCTTAACATTTACAATGATAATTCCATATTTATATGTATATATATTGAATAGAAAGAAATTAATAGATGATCTTCATATTCCGAATAGGGAAAATAGAATAAAGCCATTAATTATAACTGCTGTTAGTAATATAATTGGCTTTACAATTTTATATATTTTAGAAGCTCCTCCGTTTTTAAAGACTATGTTTTTAGCAGCTATAATCTCAACTATTATTATTGGTATTATAACTTATTTCTGGAAAATCAGTATTCATACTGCCTGGATGACTTTTATTGTTATAACTTTTATTATATTATTTGGTAGATGGATGATGCTTCTACTACCATTAATTCCAGTTATAGGATGGTCTAGGGTTAAAATTAAAAGACATACTATAACACAGGTAATAACTGGATCGGTTATTTCGTCAAGCACTGCTTTTTTTGTTTTTTATCATTATGGGTTTATAAGTTTCATATAAGGTCTTAAACCCCCAGTCTTTCCAGATAAATGCTTTTAATGAAGCGATCACAGAGAAAAATATGCCTAAATAGTTAGCTGAAAAAAAAATGGCTTGGAAGTATAAATTCGGAAATAATTATATAAAACACAAAGAATCAAAAAAATTTTTGTGTAATTTTGACTTAACACTTATTTTTATTAATAATATTATTGAGCATTACCTGCTGCTTGTTGTGGGAATGTAAAAAGCGGAATACGTTTTGCAAGTTCCTGGTCAATCATGAATAAGCCGTTACCTGTATCTGCCATCATTTTAAGTTTCTGTACTAACTCATCAGCATTAGATTCTTCTTCCACCTGTTCATTTATATACCATTGGAGAAAAGAATTTGAAGCATGGTCCTTTTCGCTAATAGCTAAATCAACTAAGTTGTTAATAAGCGATGTAACTTTTTGTTCATGCTTATAAGTATACTCAAATACTGCTAATGGAGAATCCCATTCTGTTGGCGGTTTTTCAATTTGCTTTACAATCACTTTTCCACCACGCTCATTTACATAATCATAAAACTTCATCGCATGATATAATTCTTCCTGTGCCTGAATGCGCATCCAGTTTGCAAAACCTTTCAAGTTAATTGATTGAAAATATGATGACATTGATAAATACAGGTAGCTCGAGTAAAGCTCTGCATTTATCTGATCATTAATAGCCGTTTCCATTTTTTTACTTATCATTTTTTTCCTATCCCTTCCATAACCCATGAATATTACAATATGCTCTGACAGTAGCGTTGTCTAATTCAATACAGAATTCTGCATTAGGTAAATCACCTGGTTTTAAAAATTGTCTATAAGACTTTCCACCAGCAATTAACTCAATCCATTCAATATAATGTTTTTCTTCCATTGGATGTGCAATACTTCCTACATTTACCTTTATACAGCTATCAGTTTTTTTAATAACTGGAACATGCTTTTCAACTACAGCATCAGTTGTATTTTCTTCAAAGAGCTCCATTGGTTTGCCACAACAAATAAGCTTACCCTTGCCTTCATGTATCATCTCAACAATATTTCCACATACCTGACACTTATAAATTTGTAATTTTTCTGTCATTTTATTCAACTCCCTTATAATTTCTTATGACATAGCCACCAATCATAGCAATCATATTTTTTCATTCTTTCCTTTGCAGTTTTCACATCGGTAGCAGGTGGAATTATTACTTCATCATTTATAAGTTCATTATTGGGCCAATTTGCAGGTATAGCTACACCATTTTTATCAGAAACCTGAAATCCCTTTACCATTCTCAATATTTCATCCATATTTCTACCAAGTTCAGGTGGATAATAAAGAATTGCTCTTATTATCCCTTTAGGATCCACTATAAATACAGCTCTTACCGTACTGGTTCCTTTCCCGGGGTGAATTAGACCTAATGCATTTGATGCTTTGCCAGTATCTGCAATGACTGGAAATGTAATTTCTACATCTAGTTTATCCTTTATCCATTCAATCCATTTAATGTGTGAAAAAACCTGGTCCACGCTCAGTCCGATTAGTTCACAATCAAGTTTCTTGAAATCCCCGTATCTTTTCTGGAAAGCAACAAATTCTGTTGTACATACAGGTGTAAAGTCTGCAGGATGACTGAAAAATATAAACCATTTTCCCGAAAAGTTGTCAGGGATTTTCATAGTACCGAGTGTTGTAACTACATCTAATTCTGGAAATCTTTCTCCAAGAAGTGGAATTTTACCTTCCATTTTTGCCTCCTTTTTATTTATATTCTCTTTTATATTAATTTAGTAACTTAATAAACCCATGGATTTTTTATATAACTTATTTTTTACATTCAGGGCATAATCCATAAAATTCAACATTATGCCCAATGATTTTAAATTTTTTATCATTTATAAAAAAATCTTCTATTTTATAAACTTTTTTAAGTTTCAAATCATCAACTCTCCCACATTTTATACACCTTATATGATAATGTTCATTAATATTTCCATCATATCTTCTTTTGTGGGTGTCAATTTTTAATTCTTTAATTAGACCTTCATTAGACAATATCTCTAAATTCCTATAAACAGTCCCCAAGCTAATATTTGGAACCATATTTTTTACTTTTTCAAAGATCATATAAGCAGTTGGATGTGACTTTGTATTTTTTATTTCTTTAAGTATAATCCTGCGCTGTTTAGTTATTCTATTATTTATATTTAAATCCTTATATATATTATTAATAGTAATAATACTTATTACTATTAATAATATACCATTATATTTTATTTTGTCAATACAAATTTGGTAAAAATTTGATAGATTTTTATTTGTCTGCCAGAAAGAAAAAACAGTTTAGCTATTTTCGAGAGCTTTATTTCCCAAGTCATTTAGCTTTAAGAAAACCACAAAGTGGGTCGAAAAAATCCCGGACCCTAGAATATAAATTAAGAGTCGCTGCTAAAGCTAAATCTGAAGTGGAATATAAACTGATATTTTGAATTATATCTTTTTTGATTATTGAGAATTTCAACTTTATATAACTTTAGTTAATTTTATATTGACAAAGTTATAATTTTTAGTATATTTTGGTCAGGAGGTAAGAATTATGGAAAAAACTACATTTGCTATAAAGATCAGTAAAGATGTAATAGGGAATTTTAAAACATTCTGTAGAGAACATGGGATTAAATATAGTTTCTTTGTAGAAGAGGCGATTAAAGAAAAACTAGAAGAAGAGGAGCTTAAAGAAGATATTTTAGATTTAAAGACTCTTAGAAAAGAAGAGAAGCTGGCTATTCCTTTTGAGGAATATTTGAGGAGACGTGGTGTATAAAGTAGAGGTTATGCCTTCGGCGCAGAAGGATTTGGATAATTTAGAGAAGAAGTTTTTTATTCAGATAAGAAATAAAATAGATTCTTTGAAATCTAATCCCCGGCCAGTTAATTGCTTAAAGCTAACTGCTGAAGAAGGCTATCGCCTAAGAAGTGGAAATTATAGGATCCTATACCGCATAGATGATAAAAATAAGATTGTCTATATCTACAGAGTAAAACATAGAAAGGAATCATATCTATAAGACAAACTATTAATCTACCACAGCAAAAATAAGCCACAAATTTCTGTTGAGTAATATTTATAAGAATTTGCTTTTGAATCTTTTTCCTATGACAATAAGACTGATGATTTTCAGATGCTTCCAAAGGTTTCGATGTTTCTTCTAAAGCTTTATAAAAACGGGGAGAAATATTATCGCAGGGTAAATCTCTTATGAAAATTGGAAAAATTTTATTAGTCATTTATATGTTATTTAATATTTTTCTTTCCAATAAAATTTGAATTTTATAGTATAATAATTGAATAAGAGTAAACTTGAAAAAACATTATTAAAAATTATAAGCGGATTTTCAGATAAAAATATCTCTTTTTCTGAATTGTGTAGTGTGTTAAAATACCTGGGTTTTGAAGAAAGGATAAAAAGCAGTCATCATATTTTTTTTAAAGGTGAAATAGAGGAAATTTTTAATATACAACCGAAGAAATCCAAAGCTAAGCCTTATCAAGTAAAACAGGTAAGGAATATTATATTAAAATATAGACTTAGAGGTGAATGATGTTTAAATATGAGATTATTATTTATTGGAGCAAAGAGGACCAGGCATATATTGCGGAAGTACCTGAACTACCGGGATGTATGGCAGATGGATCATCGTATAAAGAAGTCCTTGAAAATATTACTCAAATAATTGAGGAATGGATTGAAACTGCAAAGAAGCTAGGCCGTAAGGTCCCTGAGCCTAAGGGTCGGTTGATATATGCTTGATAGATAATACCTTATATTCCTTGATTATATAAAACTATTGATTTGTGGTAATTAGTAATACCTGGTTTTATATTTTGTTGGAGAAGTTAAAAAATACCGAAAGAGAATTTTGTTTTTAGGCTATAAGGGAATTTTATAAAATTTCCTTTAATTTGAAAGCAAAAAAGATAAAATAAACTAACCTAATTATGAAATAGAAACCAGTATTTGACTTATTTGGGGCGAATGGCGGAGCCAAACAGCCCAGCGTAGACCTCGCAGATTTAAGCATAATTTATCCGGATTTTGCAGATGATCATGAAGACCAAATTGACATAGATCTTAGTTTCGTAAGAAAAATAAAAGTCATATAAACGAGAGCTCGGTATAATGCCGGGCTTTTTTGTTTAGGAAAAACGGTTTGAGGTAGTCGTGTAATGAGTAATGATTGTTTAAGGGATGGCCGGACAAAGAATTGGTTTTATCTGGAAAATGATCTTTTAGACCGTGAAGATTTAACCATCTATGAAAAAACTGTATATATAGTTATTGCAAGATATGTTAATGGCGAAAACAAAGCATTCCCCAGTTATGAAACAATAGCAAAAAAGGGAAGTATGGCAAAAGTCCAGGCAATGAGGGTAGTAAAATCTTTAATTCAAAAAGGACTTTTAAAAAAAGAAGCCAGGAAAAACAAAGAAAATGAAGGCTCTACATCAAACTTATATACTTTATTAAATCCAAAACCTAAAGATAAAAACGATAACAAGAAAGATAAGGGGGTATCTGACAGATACCCCGGGGGTAAACCACAGATACCGGGGGTAGTATCTGACAGATACCCTAACAATACCAATATTAAAAAGACTGATTTAAATAACGTTAATACAGCCAGCAGGGAAGAGGTTGTGGAAAACTCTGCGGAAGAGATAAAGGAGGTAAACGCAGAAATTGATGAGGATATTAACGATATTAGAAGAAAAATAAAAAAATCACTTAAAGAAAAGGAAAAATCTAATTTTATTAAGCCCCAGGATTTTGGAAGGGAAAAAAATAATTATCAAAAAGACTGGAATTTAGAGGACAATAAACCAGAAAAGAATACTGGATCAAAAAGGTACAGGCTAGCAGAAGATGAGTCTTTAGCCAAAGAAATTTCAGAAGTGCTGGAGGATGATCACAGCCTGGGAGCTTTCAGAGTTATAGTTGATAAAATCCCAAAACAGCGGATAAGGATATTATTAAGCATAATAAAGGATACATATCTTACAGGCAGGATTAAAAAAAGCAGGGGTGCAATGTTTATATCACTTGCCAAAGACTATGCCAGAGAAAACAACATAAATCTAAATTTTAAATAGTTTTTATCCCCGTATATAAATTTTTAAACAAAAAGGACAAATATGATATTATTAACAAAAAGTGTTAACAGGATAGTAAACAACCCACAAGAAGGCAACTCAGGAATGGTTAATAGAAGACGTGATAAAGACTATATTAGAAAAGTCATAAGAATTAGCCAGAACTATATCGTGTTATGCGACTTTTTAGATTTTTATGCCGGGTATAAAGAGAAAAATAAATTTGATTTTTATAATGATTTATTTAATTATTCTTTAAGTAAAATATCTGGAGATATTGGCTATAAATTTAAAAAACCTTCTGGAAGAGTTTATGGAATTACCAGGTCGTTTTTTTTAAATAAAAAAACTTATGACCTATTCAATACCATATATAATAAATCAAAGAAGTTGTATAGATCCCTCTATGATGATTACTTGTCCCTTGGAAATTTTACCGAGCTGATTCTGTATATCTATATTACTGATAATATAGACAAAAAGATTTTAAATTTATTTAAGCTTGATTTTGGTATTAAGAAAATTACTTAAAATTAATTTATAAACTTATTTGCTAAACCTATTTATATTCTGACATAATAATCATATAATAATGGTATAAAAATATGATTGGAGGATATAAAGTGATTATAAAATCATCCACGACACTACGAAATGATTATAACGCAATAGCAAAGCTTGCCCATGAAAGACAGGAGCCGGTATATATTACAAGAAACGGTGAAGGAGATGTTGTTGTTATGAGCATAGAAGCATTTGAGCGCAGAGAAGCCATGCTTGATTTGCGTGAAAAACTGTTGATTGCAGAACAGCAGCGGCTTTCCGGAGAGGCTACAATTTCTCTTGATAAGGCCCATAAGCTTTTAAGGGATAAAATCAATGAAAAAGTATAATGTAGAATTGCTTCCTGCTGCATATGCAGATTTGGATGAGATATTTGATTATATTATGCCAGAAAGTCTTCAGGCAGCAAATGATACTCTTGATAATATTATAAGTTCTTTACGCAGACTTGAAGATTTCCCACAATCCGGAGTACCTCTTACTGAGAGGCCTATGAAAAAGTTCAATTTTAAAATGGTTATCATCAATCCTTATATAGCATTCTATCGTTTTATTGATGGCAGTGTTATAATTTATCGCATTTTACATTGTGCAAGGAATTATCCTCATTTGCTCAAAGAATCTATGAAGAAGTTGTGATTATAGTAAATAATAAGATTTAATTTCATACTACGAATTGACAAAGCGTTAACCGGGATGGTATGTTATTGTCATCACGATGAGGGAGCACACCTAAGGTTTTGTCCGAAGGTTAATCTCTCTCTTTTTTCATACTTAAATTTTTTACCTCTGAGGCAACTTTACCTTATGCAAATTTGATCAATATACTTATAAGTATTAATAATATTGGTACTATCTGTCTTTTTTGTCAAAAATAATTAAATTGATTTAACCCTGTTGCGTCATAAATAAATCTAAACGAAAGCTAATACGTTGCTTCATAAATAAATCTATATGAAACATATGCTAAGGAATAGTAACATAGAGAGAGTAAAATAGAGGTACTATCCCTTGATATATCCGTAAGCCGCCTCATTTATGATCGTTTCCTTTCCTACCTTCTGTTTTAATGTATTCAGTTTAAGAAGCTTATCCTGCAATTTCGTAATCTTTCTTTTAAGCTCTGCTGGATTTAAGCTATCATATTGTCTCTTTAAACTTTTCTTTATTTTATCATCAACGTGTTCTGAATCAAGCACTCTTCTAAATGGGGTCTTTGCCTTATCATATTTCTTTGTAACCTTGCTTCCCGCTCTTGTCTTTAAGATAAGCTTTAAGACCGGCTGGAAATAGTTTACGTAGCTGTCCAGATAGATATAGAGCTCATTTAAAGTACGAAGCTCCTCATCAGTATCATATCTTTGATAGCCTACATTCCTTCTTACAACCGAGTAGTTTTTCTGCTCCACAAAACACGAATCATTTTTTTTGTATGGCCTTGATCTTGTAAAGGTGATTTTATTTTTATCGCAGTAGCGGAGCATAATATCATTTATAAACTCTGATCCGTTATCAGAATCAATTCCTGCTACGTCAAATGGAAACCTGGCTATAATAGCCTCAAGCGCTTCAAATACATGCACCTGGGCTTTATTCTTGCATGCTGCCGTTGAGTTCCAGCAGGTGGCTATATCGGTAAAATTTAAGCTCTGTATGTAGTCTCCAGAGGTATTTCCGCCATCATGGCCCACAAGGTCCACTTCTGTAAACCCAGGCACAGCATCGTCCCAGTCTGCAAATGTCCTTATTGGGATCTGGTTCTTAAGAAGGGTGCCCGGTTTTGTCCCTGATCTGCCCTTGCCCAGCCTAAACTTATTCTTTTCTGGCTTTAGCAGCCTGTCAATTGTGGAAGCTGATATTGTCATCAATTTTTTATCTACTTCATTTGTTGTTTTTAGTTCCTTATGTTTTTTAAGTTTTTTTACAGCTTCGACCATAAAAGGGGCAAGGCGCTTGCCACAGATAAAATCAAATATCACCCATATTCTCTTGAGGGCTAAAAATACATCATAAGTGTATATCCTGGGTCTTCCCCCTTTCTTCTTCTTTCTTTTTGCTGCAACAAATTTTATCCTCTTGCCGCCGGTTTTCATATATCCCAGCACCCTATCTTTTTTTATCTTAAGTATCCAGGATGCATAGCATCTATTGTATCCAGTCATAGCGCAGAACTCATCAAGCATTACACCTTTCTTCTTTTTGGTTGCCCTGGTGTATCTTTTCTTAAGCTCTTTTGTTATTGCTTTTTTCTGCCTCATATCTAACATCTCCATTCCTCCCTATATCTAAAGAATTTATCTTTCCTTGACAATATAGGGATATTTTCCCATAATTTCGTTTAGATTTTATTTATGAGTTATTCTATGTAAATGTTTATTTTAAAAAAATTATTAAATTGTCAAAGAACATCAAAATAAATAGTAAAAATTTACAGGGAAGCTACCGTTTCCAGAACCTTTATGTCACCAGAAGATTTCACTTTTGAAAAACTATAAATGCTTCCATCTCTCATAATTGCATAAATTACATCAGTGAGTCTTCTGGCCAGACAGGTTATTGCTTCCTTTTTTGTTTTACCCTCCGATATTTTCTTTAAGTAGTAAGACCGGGATATTGGATTATTATCTCTCCCGTCCCTGGTTCTACTAATGTGATTTAGAGCTACATAATAAATAGCAGAGTGCAGATATCTTTTCCCATGTTTTGATTTTTGATACTTTCTCTTTCTACCGCTACTTTTTTCAACAGGAGCTACACCAATAAATTTAGCCAATTTGGATGATGAAGAAAACCGGCCAATATCAATAACCTGTGACATTATTTTAGCTGCTGTTACTATATCTATCCCGGGGACTGAAGTTAAAGTACTGTAGGGAGATTTTAAAACCAGCTGGGAAAGCATATTAGAAATTTCCTTTAACTCCTCCTGCATAGATGTAAGTCTTTTAATATGTTTTTTAATTATTGAAGACCTTGCATTAGTTAAAATATCTGGCGTGATGTCAGTATTGACCAGAGATAATATGTCTATTGCCTTTTTATTGCCATGTCTTCCCCTGGAATTACTCTTCAAAAATGCTGTAAGGGTGGGCAGGCTTTCTCCTTTAAGCTTTGAAGGATCCGGGTATCTGGCAAAGAAAGCAAGAGCACATTTTGAAAAAAGATCAGAAAATATACCTGAAATATCCATATATTGGTTAAATATCAGCACATGAAGCCTGTTTTTTATCCTTGTAGATTCT
>JADHVN010000026.1 GCA_016783995.1 Actinomycetota bacterium | reverse complement strand
TCATTTTAAAGCACAGGTATATGTGCTCTCTAAAGATGAAGGCGGGCGCCATACACCATTCTTTACAGGATACAGGCCACAGTTTTATTTTAGAACAACAGATGTTACAGGAAACATTGCTCTTTCTGAAGGTGTAGAGATGATAATGCCTGGAGACAATACTGAAATGGAAGTAAAACTGATAGCCCCTATTGCCATGGAAGAGGGTCTGAGGTTTGCTGTTCGTGAAGGCGGAAGGACTATAGGTGCAGGCAGTATAACTAAGATAATAGAGTAAATAAAAGAATATATATGAAGTCATTATAAAGTAGGAGGAATTTTATGTCACCAGCTAAACTGGGACAGAAAATTAGGATTAAATTAAAAGCTTATGACCATGAAGTAATAGATAGGTCAGCAAAAAAAATAGTAGAAACTGTTGAAAATTCAGGTGCTAAAGTTTCCGGACCTATTCCGCTGCCAAATAAAAAAAATGTATATTGTGTGATAAGGTCTCCACATGTGAACAAAGATTCGAGGGAGCACTTTGAAATAAGGGTGCATAAGAGACTTATAGATATAATAGATCCATCTCCCAAAACAGTTGATCTACTTATGAGGCTTAGTTTGTCAGCAGGTGTGGATATAGAAATAAAATCTTAAGCTAGTTTTTTAGTGAAGTATTTTTAATTGTTCTAGAATATAGACTTGAATTTTTTTTAAGTATTGAAAGATTTAAAAAGAGACTATATAATAGCTTCTTTGTTTTTATTTTTTTGAGAGTGATGTAAAGATGGTTAACGCAATATATGGAAAAAAAATTGGTTCTACGCAGATTTTTGATAAAAAGGGCAATGCTATGTATGTAACAGCTATTGAAACCAAGCCATGTGTGATAGTGCAGATAAAAAAAGACGAGAAGGATGGTTACAATGCTCTTAAGGTTGGTTTTGAGCAGGTAAAGCAAAAAAGTATAAAAAAGCCAATTAAGGGAATTTACAATAAGGTGAAGGTAGAGCCAAAAAAATATTTAAGAGAAATAAGGGTGGATAAATTTGATAAAGAATATAATGTTGGTGAGAACATTGACATTAAGATATTTAAGATTGGGGATAAAGTTAAAGTAACTGGGTATTCTAAAGGCAAGGGATTTAGCGGTGTAATAAAGAGACATAATTTTCATAGAGGCAGGATGTCCCATGGTTCCCATAGTCACAGATTACCCGGGGCAATTGGTATGTGTTCTACTCCAGCAAAAGTACTTAAAGGGAAAAAAATGCCTGGAAGAATGGGAAATAACAAAATTACAATGCCTGGGACTGAAATAATGGATGTTGTAGAAGATCAAAATATAATTTTTGTTAAAGGAAGTGTCCCAGGATCAGCAGGAAGTATGGTTTTTATAAAAAAAATTAGTAAATAAATTTATTTTATTATAGGAGAATGTGATGGCAAGCCTTGATGTTTTAGATTTAAAAGGCAAGGAAATAGAAAAAATAAATATCTCTAATGAAATAGTAAAACAAGAAAGTAATAATGAAATTCTTTATCAGGAAGTCAGGAGATATTTAGCATCTATCAGATCTGGAACTTCAAGTACCAAAGGAAGAAGCGAGGTTAGAGGCGGAGGAAGAAAACCATGGCGCCAGAAGGGTACTGGTAATGCCAGAGCGGGTTCAATTAGATCTCCCATATGGAAGGGTGGAGGAGTTGTATTTGGGCCTAAACCCAGGAATTATTCGTTTAAATTGAATAAAAAAGTAATAAAAAAATCTAAATTTATAGCAATGTCTGAAAAATTTAAGGAAAAGAAAATTATAGTACTGGATAAATTAGCTTTTAAAAAGCCTAAAACAAAGAAGGCATATGAAATATTGGAAAAATTTAAGTTAATTGATAAGAAAGTGTTGGTAATTCTTGAAAATACAAGTGGAGACGAAGCTAAATCTTTTAGGAATATTGAAAATGTTTTAGTAACCAGCGCAAGAAGTTTAAATACTTACAATATTTTGATTTCGGATTATCTGGTTTTTACTAAAAATTCGCTAACTGAATTGGTCGGGGGGTTAGCTAATGAAGGATCCTAGAGATATAATTTTGTCACCAATAGTTTCAGAGAAAAGTTATTCGATGGTTCAGGATAGGCGTTACTCTTTTTATATAGATATAAGAGCAAAAAAAAGTGAAGTAAAAAGGGCTATTGAACAAGTTTTTAATGTAAAAGTTTTAAAAATTAGTACAATAAATGTAAAACCTAAGCCTAAAAAGTTAGGAAGATCTATTGGAAAGAATTCCAGGAAAAAGAAAGCTGTAGTAACTATTGGCAAAAAGGATAAAATAGAATTCTTTGAATCAGTTTAGTAAGTAATTGGGGGTAATAAATTTGGCTTTAAAAAAATATAAACCTACAACACCTGGCAGGAGACTTGCAACAGTTTCAGATTATTCTGTTTTAACTAAGAAAAAGCCTGAAAAATATTTAACAATGCCTTTAAAAAGGAAAGCTGGCAGGAACAATAATGGCAGAATAACTATGAGGCATAGTGGAGGAAGGCATAAAAGGTTATATAGAATTATTGATTTTAAAAGAAGAAAGGATAATATACCTTCAATAGTTGAATCTATTGAGTATGATCCTAATAGAAGTGCAAGGATTGCTCTTTTAAAATACAGGGATGGTGAAAGAAGATATATAGTTGCTCCTAAAAAGTTAAAGGTTGGAGATACGGTAATATCAGGTGAAAAAGTGGATATAATGCCTGGAAATTGCCTGCCTTTAAAGAATATTCCTGTAGGGACTATTATTCATAATATTGAGCTGAAGGAAGGCAAAGGTGCGGAACTGGTAAGGTCTGCAGGAGGAGAAACTCAACTTTTAGCTAGAGAAGGGAAATATGCTCAAGTGAAATTGCCGTCCGGGGAAGTTAGGATGGTAGATATTAGATGTAGAGCATCTATTGGACAGGTTGGAAATACTGAACATGGAATAATAAAGTTGGGGAAAGCAGGAAGGAAAAGATGGCTGGGTATAAGACCTACCGTTAGAGGAACGGCAATGAATCCTCATGACCATCCGCATGGGGGTGGAGAAGGTAAAAATAAAACATCAGGAAGGGATCCAGTTACTCCCTGGGGCAAACCAACTCTTGGTTATAAAACCAGGAAAAAAAATAAAGCAAGTGATAAATTTATTATAAAAAGAAGAAGCTGATGGAAGAGAAGAGGCTGATAATTCTAAAATTAGGGTTTATAGTAAAAATTTTTTATGGGATGTTTATGTAAGGTATATTTATTTTATATTATATTGATTTAGCGGAGGGTAGAAATGTCCAGGTCTTTAAAAAAAGGGCCATATATTGATAGTAAACTTTTTGAAAAAGTAAAAATAATGGATGAATCCAGTACTAAAAAAATTATTAAAACATGGTCAAGGAGTTCAACTATATTTCCAGAGATGGTGGGCCATACAATTGCTGTACATGATGGCAGGAAACATATTCCCGTATTTATATCAGAAGCAATGGTAGGTCATAAATTAGGAGAGTTTGCTCAAACCAGGTCTATAAGACCCCATATTTATAAAGGTAAGAGTGAAAAGACAACGACGGTGAAGTAATAAACAGAAAAGATACAAGATGAGAGGAATTGCATTTTGGAAGTAAAAACAGTTGAGAAATATATAAGGATGTCACCAAGAAAAGTAAAATATGTTATAGATTTAATTAAGGACAGATCAGTGCAGGAAGCTGTAGATATATTAACTTTTACACCAAGAACTGCAGCTGCTGCTGTAAGAAAAGCCATACAGAGTGCTGCTGCTAATGCTGTTGAAAATTTTAAGATGAATGAGGACGATTTGTTTATTTATGAGATATATGTAAATGAGGGTCCAACTTTAAAGAGATTCAAGCCCAGGGCGAGAGGAAGGGCAACTAGAATTAGAAAGAGAACCTCTCACATAACTGTATATGTATCTGATGGAAAGAAAGAGGAGGCTTAGAAAAATGGGGCAAAAAGTTAATCCTAATGGTTTAAGATTAGGAATAAATAAAGGATGGCAATCCCGATGGTTTGCAACAAAAGATTACGCAAAACTGCTGAATGAAGATTTAAAAATAAGGGGAGCATTAACTGATCAATTATCTGGTGCCGGTGTTGCAAGAATAGAAATAGAAAGAACAGCTGAAGAAGTAAAGGTTGATGTATATACTTCCAAGCCAGGAATAGTTATTGGTAAAAGAGGTGCCAATATTAATGATATTAAAGATATGTTACAGAAAAAGGTAATGAAAGACATTCAATTGAATATAATAGAGGTTAAAAAACCTGAACTTATAGCAAAACTTGTAGCTGAAAATATTGCTTCTCAGTTAGAAGGAAGAGTTAGTTTTAGAAAGGCTATGAAGAAATCTGTGTCTTTTGCTTTAAAGGCAGGTGCTAAAGGTATTAGGATTCAATGTTCAGGTAGATTAGGTGGGGCAGAAATGGCAAGGACAGAGTGGTATAGAGAAGGCAGAGTGCCGCTGCATACTTTAAGAGCAGATATTGATTATGGAATTGCGGAGTCAAATACTACTTTTGGGAAAATTGGAGTAAAGGTTTGGATATATCTTGGAGATGTGATACTAGATAAAAAAGAAATTAGTGAGAAAAAGGAAACAGCTGAAATAAAAAAATAAAAGAAAGTTTCAAATTAGGAGATAATTATGGCAGCAATGTTAATGCCTAAGAGAGTAAAATATAGAAAAACTCAGAGAGGAAGAATGAAAGGTCTTGCAAAAGGTGGGAAAAAGCTTTTATTTGGAGAATATGGACTGCAGGCTTTGGAACCTGGGTGGATAACAAGCAGACAAATTGAGGCTGCAAGGATTGCTTTAACGAGATTTATAAAAAGAGGCGGCAAGGTGTGGATAAATATTTTTCCACATAAGCCTTATACTAAACAGCCTGCTGAAACTAGAATGGGCGGAGGAAAAGGTGCTCCTGAACAATGGGTGGCAGTTATAAAGCCTGGTAAAGTTATGTTTGAATTATCAGGAGTGAGTATGAAGGTTGCAAAAGAGGCAATAAGGCTGGCTGCACAAAAAATTTCTATTAAAACAAAATTTGTTAGTGAGGAATAATAGTGCTTTTTAGGTGGAAAAGATGAAAACAAATGAGATAAGAGAAAAAACTAAAGAAGAGCTGGAAATGAAATTAGCTGAAGTTAAAAAAAATCTCTTTTCATTAAAGTTTAAGAAATCGACAGGGCAATTAGAGAATTCTATGGCAATAAAAAAATCAAAGAAAGATATTGCAAGAATAAGTACTTTAATAAGGGAAAAAGAGCTTGGTATAAATAAAAAAGCCAGCAAACAGAAAGCTGGAAGAAAATAATAAGGGAGGTTTTTTGGAAAGAGGAAAAAGAAAAGTAAAAGTTGGAATTGTAGTTAGTGACAAAATGGATAAAACTATTTCTGTTGCTGTGGAATCCTATTACAAACACCCTTTATATAAGAAAATTTTAAAGAAGATTAACAAGTTAAAAGCTCATGACCCCGAGGGCATTGGTAAATTAGGAGATGTAGTTAAAATAGTTGAAACCAGGCCTCTCAGTAAAACGAAGAGTTGGAGAATATTAGAAGTAGTCAAGAAAGCGGAGTAGAGAAGAGTTTAAGATGATTCAAGCAGAAAGCAAAGTGAATGTAGCAGACAATACTGGAGCCAGGATTATTTTATGTATTAAGGTTCTTGGTGGATCGAGAAAAAAATATGCTCGTATTGGGGAGATATTTACTGCTACTGTAAAAGTTGCCAACCCAGGCGGAGTGGTAAAAAAAAGTGATATTGTAAAGGCAGTACTGGTGAGATCGAAGAAAATTTACAGGAGAAGAGATGGGTCATATATTAGGTTTGATGAAAATGCTGCAGTTATTATAGATGATCAAAATAATCCCAGGGGGACAAGGATATTTGGACCTGTGGCAAGAGAACTTAGAGAGAAGAATTTTATGAAAATTATATCTTTGTCACCTGAAGTAGTTTGAGACAAGTTTTAAATATGGGAGTTAGAGGATAATGTTAAAGGTAAAGAAGAATGATAAAGTCAGGGTAATCAGTGGAAAAGATAAAGGGAAAACTGGTAAGGTACTAAGAATTGAGCCTGATAAAAATAAAATTTATATTGAAAGAATAAATATTATAAAAAGGCATACCAGAAAAAAAGGCCAGAATCAACCCGGGGGTATTATAAGTAAAGAAGGACCTATTCATTTATCAAATGTAAGAGTTGTTTGCCCCAATTGTGGTAAACTTTCGCGTGTAGGTTTTGAGATTAAAGATTCGGGTGAAAAAGTAAGAATATGTAGGAAGTGTGGACAACAGACATAAAAGCATATTAAGAAGGTAATATTAAGGTGAAACAGACGAAGCCAAGATTAAAAGAACGATACGAAAAGGAAATAATTCCTCAAATTATGAAGGAATCTAATTATGGAAATATTATGAAAGTTCCAAAACTAACAAAAATAACTGTAAATATGGGAGTAGGGTCTGCTCTACAAAATATTAAAGAGTTAGAATCTGCAGCTGATGATTTGGCTAAAATTACCGGGCAAAAGCCCATAATAACAAAAGCTAAGAAATCAATTGCTGGTTTCAAGCTTAGGGAAGGGAGTCCGATTGGCTGCATGACGACTCTTCGAGGAAATAGAATGTATGAGTTTTTAGATAGATTGTTAAGTATTGCTATCCCCAGGGTTAGGGATTTTCGAGGTCTTTCGAAAAAAAGTTTTGATGGCTGCGGGAATTATACTATTGGAATAAAGGAGCAATTGATATTCCTAGAGGTTAGTTATGACAATATTTCGAGTGTAAAAGGAATGAATATTACTATTAATACCACTGCAAGAAGTGATAAGGAAGCATTGAGTTTATTAGAAAAATTTGGATTTCCTTTTAAAAGATAAAAAGCAGTGGTAAATAGGAGGGCTTATTGGCAAAAAAATCGCTAATAGAAAAGCAAAAAAAAGAGCCTAGATACAAGACAAGAAAATATAATAGGTGCAATAAATGCGGCAGAAAGAGAAGCTATTATAGAAAATTTGGTTTATGTAGAATTTGTCTGAGACAAATGGCTTATGAAGGGAAAATTCCTGGACTAAAAAAGTCCAGTTGGTAAAAAAGGAGGATAGATGTCTGTTACGGATCCTATTGCTGATATGTTAACCAGGATAAGAAATGCAATTAATGTAAAGATGGATAGTGTTAAAATTCCTTCTTCAAAGATGAAGGTAGAAATAGCTAGAATATTACATGAAGAGGGTTTTATAGGCAGCTATGAAGTTATTAAAGAAGAGAGCATTAATGATATTATTGAAATTAGGTTAAAATATGATAGTGAGAAAACACCTATGATAACGGGCTTAAAAAGGGTGAGCAAGCCAGGACTCAGAGTGTATGCTGAGAGGAAGAATATGCCACAAGTTCTTGGAGGATTTGGTAGTGCTATATTATCGACATCAAAGGGAGTGCTGACTGGTGAAAAAGCCAAGAAATTGGGTGTAGGCGGAGAGGTAATTTGCTATGTCTGGTAAAAAGAGAGGAGCATTTAAGTGTCAAGGGTTGGAAAGAGGCTTATTGAAATACCATCAGATGTAAATATAAGTATTGATAATAATAAGGTTGCAGTTAAAGGTAAGCTGGGAGAATTATCTCAGGAAGTAGAAGATTGTATTAAATTAAATTTAGAAGGTAATAAGCTTGCACTTACCCCTGCTTCAAGAAGTAATGAAGTTAATAAAAAGTATGGTCTATACAGGAGTCTTGTGAATAATATGGTTATAGGTGTAAGCAGTGGTTTTAGCAAGACATTAAAAATAATTGGTGTTGGGTATAGAGTAAGTAAAAAGGGAGAAGGTTTAGAAATACTAGTAGGATATTCAAATCCAGTAATTGTAGAAAAAACACCGGGTATAACTTTTGATGTTCCTGACAATACTACTATTATTGTTAAAGGGATAGACAAACAAGTTGTGGGGGAAGTATCTTCGAAGATTAGAAGTATAAGAAAGCCTGAACCATATAAAGGAAAGGGTATAAAATATTTGGAGGAAGTAATTAGGAGAAAGGTTGGAAAGGCTGCTGCTACTGAGGCAGGTACATAATTTTATTTATAGAGTATTATGAAAACAAAAATTGAAAGAAAAGATAAAAGCTTTAGAAGGAAATCAAGAGTTAGATATAAAATTGCGATGAATAGAAGTTTGCCTGTGCTTTGTGTTTATAGAAGCAACAGACATATATATGGCCAAATAGTTGATTATAATACAGGCAAGACTCTAATGGGTATTTCCAGTAAGAATGCAGATATCGGTAACAACAAGAAAGGTAAGATAGATACAAGCTTTAAGACAGGGGAACTATTGGCCAAAGAAGCTAAGAAAAAAAATATTGATAAAGTAGTATTTAATAGAAGCAGCTATAAATACCATGGCAGAGTTAAAGCATTAGCAGAAGGAGCCAGGAAAGGTGGATTAAAATTCTAATAATTATAAGGAGGATATTTAGTGCCTGAAATTTCTAATAGTAATGAATTAAGTGAAAAGGTCTTAAAAATAAATAGAGTTGCGAAAGTGGTTAAAGGTGGCAGAAGATTTAGTTTTAGTGCTTTAGTAGCAGTTGGAGATAAAGTAAGTAAAGTTGGAGTAGGCTTTGGTAAAGCAAATGAAGTATCAGTTGCAATTAAAAAGGCTATAAACAGCGCAAGTAAAGATATTTTTGATGTTCCGCTGAGAGGTGGAACTATACCTCATGAGGTAAATGCTAGTTATAAAGCAGGGCATGTTTTTATGAAGCCTGCTTCTAACGGTACAGGAGTTATTGCAGGCGGAGCGGTAAGAGCGATACTGGAACTGGCAGGAGTGAAAGACATTTTAGCAAAATCATTAGGAAGCCAAAATGTATTAAATGTAGTGAATGCTACCATAAGTGGGTTAAAATCATTAAAAATATATCAAAAAGTTACAGATAGCAGGAAGAAAAAAGAAAATATTAAAAAAGATAGTAAAGAAACTAATGAAAAGCCAGATAAGGCCAGCAAGAAGCAGGAAAAGTAATATAAATTATATAAATGTTTAATTAGAGTTTGAAAGATAGGAGAAAAATACAGTGAGACTTTGTGATTTAAAGCCCTCTAAAAAATCCATAAAGAAAAGGAAAAAAGTGGGTAGAGGAAATGGCTCAGGCCATGGCACTACTTCTGGAAGGGGGACAAAAGGGCAGCTTTCTCGTTCAGGGGGTAAGGTAAGAATTGGCTTTGAAGGCGGCCAGATGCCGCTACAAAGGAGAATTCCTCATTTAAAGGGATTTAAAAATACAAGGAAAAAGCAGTTTAATATAATAAATATTGGGCAGTTAGAAGAATTTAAAAATGGAAGTGTGGTTGATATTAAATTCTTGAAGAAGAATGGTTTGGTAATGAGTAAAGATAATCCTGTGAAAATATTGGGGAATGGTAAACTTACAAAAAAATTAACAGTAAAAGCAAACTTTTTCAGTAAAAATGCTGGGGAAAAAATAAAAAAAGCAGGAGGGAATCTAGAGGTAATTTAAATGTTTCAGGCAGTATTAAATGCATTTAGAATTAAAGAAATTAGAAATAGAATATTATTTACTCTGGGTATGTTAGCCTTATATAGATTTGGCGCAAATATTACAATACCCGGAGTAGACCCGAGTGCAATTATGGAACAGGTTCAAACTGGGATGCTTGGGATGATGGATCTATTCTCCGGCGGAGCTCTTGGGAAGTTTGCTGTTTTTTCTTTAGGTATAATGCCATATATTACAGCATCTATTATAATGAACCTTCTTCAGGTGGTAATTCCAAAATTAGAGCAGTTAGCTAAAGAAGGAGAAGTAGGAAGAAGAAAAATAAATCAGATTGCACGTTATATGACAGTAGGATTAGCATTAATTCAATCTGTTGCAATGGTTTTTTTCTTTAGAAATTTTGGTGCTATCCCGGTATTTGATTTTATGCATGTTTTTCTAATAATTATAACATTAACTGCTGGTACAGCAGTAATTATGTGGATGGGAGAACTGATAAATATTCATGGGATAGGCAATGGTATTTCCCTTGTAATATTTGCGAGTATTGTATCAAGATTACCAGGACAGTTTATCACTCTTTTTAGATTAAAAGGGGCTAATATTTTTTTTGTAATTTTATTTTTTATTTTGGCTATTGGCATAATTATGGCAATAATTATAATACAACAGGGGGAGAGGAAGATTCCTGTTCAATATGCCAAGAGAATTGTAGGAAGAAAAGTGTTTGGCGGACAGAGTACATATATTCCTCTCAAAGTTAACCAATCAGGAGTAATGCCTATTATATTTGCAGTAGCTGTTATGCTTTTTCCAGCAACTATAGCTCAATTTATCCCAAATCAATGGGTACAATCTTTTGCAAATTTTCTAAGTCCAACTATCGGAGGACGTTTTAATCCCATATATGCTGTTATCTATACTGTTCTTATTATTGTCTTTGCTTATTTCTATACAGCTATTACATTTAATCCTATGGACACCGCAGATAACCTTAGAAGATATGGTGGATTTATACCAGGAATCAGACCTGGCAAAAACACAGGAGATTACCTGACTAATATTTTAAATAGAATAACTCTGCCAGGTGCTTTTTTTCTTGCTATAATTGCTTTACTGCCAGAGATATTGATTATATATATGGATATTCCATTTAGATTTGGAGGGACTTCTTTATTGATTTCAGTAGGTGTAGCGCTGGATACAATGAGGCAGTTAGAGTCTCAACTAATAATGCGAGATTACGAAGGGTTCTTGAAATGAGATTAGTTTTACTTGGGCATCCTGGAGCTGGCAAAGGAACCCAGGCAGAAAATATATCAAAGAGGTTTAATATACCACATATTTCCACAGGAAATATTTTAAGAGATGAAATAAAAAAAAATACATATTTAGGCAGGAAGGTAGAAAATCTTGTAAAAAAGGGAAATTTAGTATCAGATGAAATAATAATTGAGTTGATTAAGAATGAAATTAGCAAGTATAAATCAAGTAGTGGATTCGTAATGGATGGTTTCCCAAGAAATTTAAGACAGGCAAAAATGTTTCAGAATATGCTGGATTTGCTTGATTTGAAGCTGGATAAGGTAGTAAATATATTTGTAGAAAAAGATGAAATAATTAGAAGACTTTCATCAAGGATGGTTTGCAGCAGCTGTAATAGTGTATATAGTATTGGTGATTTAGAAAACATGCCTGATATGGAATGCTTGATCTGTGGAGGGAAGCTATGTAAGCGAAAAGATGACGAAGAAAATATTATAGAAAAACGGCTTGAAGTATATGAAACTGAAACAAGACCATTGATTAATTATTACAGTAAGCAAAATTTGCTCATTGATATAGATGGCCATGGCAGTGAAGATGAAGTAACTGAAAGGGTTTTAAGCAAATTATGATAATTTGCAAATCTGCTGATGAAATAAAATTAATGCATAAAGCTGGAAAAATAGTAGCGGAAGTTCTTTTAAAAATAAAAAATATTTTAAAGCCAGGAATTGCAACTAGTTATTTAGATAAAGTGGCTGAAGAAACAATAATCAGTAGAAATGCAATTCCAGCATTTAAGGGATATTTGGGGCGGATTAGCAAAAGGCCTTTTCCTGGTAATATTTGTGTTTCTATTAATGAGGAAGTAGTTCATGGTATTCCTGGCAAAAGAGTAGTAAAAAATGGAGATCTTGTGTCTATTGACGTGGGTGTATTGATAGGCGGTTATTATGGTGATGCTGCCAGAAGTATAAAAGTTGGGAATACAGATAAAATTACAGATAGGCTCTGGGAAGCTACTTATGATGCGCTTAATTTAAGTATTCAGAAGTGTGTTATTGGGGGAAGGCTTACAGATATTTCTAACCAAATAGAGAGAAGGGCAAAGGCTGATAATTTTTCGGTTGTTAGAGATTTTGTAGGGCATGGGATAGGTAAAAATATGCATGAAGACCCGCAAATATTAAATTATGGACCACCAGGGCAGGGTCCGGTTCTTAAGAAAGGAATGGTCCTGGCAATAGAACCAATGTTAAATAAAGGCAGCAGCGAAGTAAAAATATTGGAGGATGGATGGACTGTGGCGACACAGGACGGCAAGAGGTCCTGTCATTTTGAGGATACAGTAGCAATTACAGAAGACGGCCCTTTGATATTAACAAGGATTTAAGCTAAAAAAGCAGTCTACTTTTAATTTTTAAATGACGGCTTTTAAAAATATATATAGACAACACAGTTGTTTTTTGATATTCTACATATTTGCGCTATCTATATCATTATAAGAAGGGGGAAAAAATTTCAAAAAAGGAAGGCGTAATTGAAGCTGAAGGAACAATAATGGAGGCACTTCCAAATGCTATGTTCAGGGTTGAGCTTGATAATGGACATAAAGTTTTAGCTCATATTTCTGGAAAAATGCGTATGCACTATATAAAGATTTTACCAGGTGATAAAGTAAAAGTTGAAATATCACCATATGATTTAAGTAGAGGAAGAATAATATTTAGGAAAAAATAATATAGTTTAAAACTAGTATATTTCTGATTTAATTTATTGGGGAACGATTAAGATGAAAGTAAAACCATCTGTAAAAAAAATTTGTAATAACTGTAGAATTATAAAAAGAGAGGGTAAAGTAATTGTTATTTGCAAGAATCCTCGTCATAAACAAAGACAGGGTTAAGGAGGTATTAGTTGGTAAGAATTGCAGGCGTGGATATACCAAATAATAAGCATATTGTAGTAGCTTTAACTTATATATTTGGCATTGGCAGATCTCTGGCAAAGAAGTGTTTAGATGATTTAGGAATTGAAAAGGCGAAAAAACCAAAGGATTTGACTGAAGGAGAAGTAGTAAAAGTAAGGGAATATATTGATAGTAATATAAAAATAGAGGGAGATCTTAGAAGGGAAGTCAGTCAAAATATAAAAAGGTTGATCGAAGTAAATTCATATAGAGGAATAAGACATAAGAGAGGTTTACCGGTAAGAGGTCAGAGAACTCATACTAATTCAAGAACTAGAAAAGGAAGAAAAAGATCTGTTGGAATTAGGAAGAAAATTAAGAAACCAGTATAATCAGGAGGTAGATTTTGGCTAGAAAGATAACTGACACAAGAAGGTTAAGAAGAAAAGATAAAAAAAATATACCATATGGAATTGCACATATTAAATCTACTTTTAACAATACCATTGTTAATATTAGTGATATGAGTGGTAATACTATAGCCTGGAATAGTGGGGGGACAATGGGCTTTAAAGGGTCAAGGAAGAGCACCCCTTTTGCTGCACAAATAACTGCTACTGCAGTTGCAAAAACTGCACAGGAACATGGTGTTGTAAAAGTGGACGTTATGGTAAAGGGCATTGGTTCTGGCAGGGAAACAGCAGTAAGATCTCTACAGGCTGCAGGGTTGGAGATCGGAACTATAACTGATGTTACCCCTGTTCCTCATAATGGATGCAGGCAATCTAAAAGAAGAAGACCATAGATAAATAAGGAGGATTTATAATAAATGGGCTTGGTAAAAGAATCAGTTTGTAAATTATGTAGAAGAGAAAAACAGAAGCTTTTTTTGAAAGGGCAGAGATGTTTTACAGATA
>JADHVN010000025.1 GCA_016783995.1 Actinomycetota bacterium | reverse complement strand
TAATAGCAATAATGATAGGGACACCAGCATCCTTTGCATGATTTATTGCTTCCACTGTTTGTGGCATAATACCATCATCAGCAGCAACTACAATCACAGCAATATCAGTAACCCTTGCCCCTCTGGCCCTTATAGACGTAAATGCTTCATGTCCCGGTGTATCTATGAATGTAATTTTCCTCCCCTTATAGTCAACCTGATAAGCACCTATACGCTGGGTTATTCCACCCACCTCACTAACTGCAACACTGGTTTCTCTAATGACGTCAAGTAGTGTTGTTTTTCCATGATCTACATGTCCCATTACTGTTACAATCGGAGGTCTGGGCTCTAAATCTTTTTCAGAATCCTTATAAACTTCATCCAACTTCTCTTCAAAACCTACAATATGATATTTGAAGCCATATTCTTGAGAAAGGTACTCTATTAAGTCCTTACTTAAGGACTGGTTTATATTAATAATCTCACCCATATTAAATAACAGACTGATCACCTCAGTCGAAGGAACATTTATTTTTTCTGACAATTTTTTTATAGTTATTCCTTCGGAGATTTCAATTACTTTTTTTATTTCCGGCCTTTTCTTTAATTTCTTTTCTAAATCTTTGTGTTCTTCTTTTAAAGCTTTCTCGCTTTTTACCTTCTCGCCAGAGACAATTCTCTTTTTCTGAATTAATTTCGCCTTGAACCTTCCCTCCTTCTCCTCTTTATCAAGCTCTCTATCAATTACACTCTTAATACTTGATTTCTTTTCTTCTTCCCAATCCATTCTTGCCTTTGGTTTTTCTTTTACTTTAATTTCAGTTTTCTTTTCAATTTTAGCTGTCGATACAGCTTTTTTCTTTGCTTTAAGTTCAACTTTTTTCTTGCCTTTAGTTTTAACTTCCGGCTTTTTAGCTTCTTTGATTGGACTCCCGTCTTTAGATTGAGGCTTGCCCTCAGGCTTGATTTTGATCTTTTCTTTTAACTGACCATCTTTTAAGTTTTTTGATTCAGCCATATCTTTTTTCTTAATTTTATTTTTACTATCTTCTTTTTTAGCGTTCATAACCCTTTAGAACTACCTGTAATTTACTGTTGATATTTATAATAATTGCTAAATCTTTCAATCATTTATTATGTTTTTTTACCTGATAGTTACTGTTTAACCCCGGTATCTTCTCCTTTGCTCTTCAATCTTTCTTCTCTGGCTTCATCTAATTCTTCCTCAAACTGTCTTTCACTCTTTATATCAATTTTCCAACCAGTTAATTTAGCAGCCAGCCTTGCATTCTGACCTTCTCTTCCTATTGCTAAAGAAAGCTGATCACTTGAAACTACAATTAATGCAAACTTCTTGTCTTCATCAGTTAACACTTTTAGAACTCTTGCCGGGCTCAGAGCATTTTTTATAAAAGTTACAATATCATCACTATATTCTACAATATCTATTTTTTCTCCTCCTAATTCTTCAACAACCATTTTAACCCGTGAACCTTTGGTGCCTACACATGCTCCTACAGGATCCACATTTTTCTCATTTGAGCTAACAGCAATTTTAGTTCTATAACCTGCTTCTCTGGCAACACTTTTTATCTCTACGATTCCTTCATAAATTTCAGGTACTTCTAATTCAAATAATTTTCTAATTAAACCAGGATGTGTCCTGGATACTATTACCTGAGGTCCTTTTGTTGTTTTCCTTACATCTGAAATATAGCACTTTATCCTTTCGCCATGTTTATATCTCTCCCTTGGAACCTGCTCATACGGTGGAAGTAATGCCTCTACTTTACCCAAATCTACCAGAGTAAATCTAGCATCACTTTGCTGGATTATGCCAGTTATCATATCTCCTACTCTATCTTTAAATTCTTCATACATAATCTCCCGCTCTGCTTCTTTAAACCTCTGTCTTATTACCTGTTTAGCAGTTTGGGCAGCAATTCTTCCAAAATTATCAGGGGTAACTTCTACCTCATTTCTCTTAATGCTATCCTTTGCCGTTCCATCTTCACTTTCACCTTCATCTAAAATTTTAAACACTTTTATCTCACCCGTTTTCATGTTTATATCTGCCCGGCAATCATATTCTATCTTATAATTTTTTTTATAGGCTGAAACAAAGGCAATTTTAAGAGCTTCTACTATAGTATCCATTTTTATGCCCTTTTCCTTTTCTAATTCTACTAATGCTATCATTAATTTTTTATTCAACCTGATCACCTGTTAACGTAAAAATTTAAGCTAAAAAAAAGTGGGGCTCGCCCACTATTTTTTTAACTATTCACATTAAAATTTCTTTAAGAGTATATCACAAAATAAAAAAAATTCAATTAGAGCCTACATAGGTGTTATAGTTAATTGTACTGGTGCTATGAAAAAATTTAATAAAATTGATAACAGTATCATCTAACTGGCAGAGGGATTCATTAAAAATTTCTAAGCAATTCCTTTAAACCAGTATATCTCTTTTCAACAATATTTCTATTTACTGCCATCCCTATTGCCTTCTTACTTCCAACTATTACCGTAAGTTCCCTGGCCCTGGTAATCGCTGTATAAAGTAAATTTCTTTGCAGCAGCATATAATGAGAAGTTAAGATGGGTATTATGACACATTTAAACTCAGACCCTTGAGATTTATGAATAGATATAGCATAAGATAAACTTATTTCATCTAGCTCAAAAAAACTATAGTCAACAGTTCTGCCATCAAAATTTACTGTGATTTCTTCCATTTCCATATCTATACCGCTTATAAATCCTATATCCCCATTATAAACATCTTTCTCGTAATTATTTTTTAGCTGTATTACTTTGTCATTTAATCGGTACTGCACAGAACCTCTTAACACTTTTTGACTATTAAAATTTAAAATATCCTGAATTTTGGAGTTTAAATTATTAACTCCTACAATTCCTTTATTGGTAGGAACCAGAACCTGGACATCATAAAGGGGATTATAATTAAAGCTCTTAGGAATCCTTTGGGTTATTAGATTTAATATCAAATCAACAACTTCTTCAGGCTCTTCTTTTTCAATAAAGAAGAAGTCATTATTTTTTGGTTTACCGATATATGGAAACTGGCCATCCCGGACTTTATGGGCATTATGTATAATAAGACTTTCACCCTCCTGCCTGTATATATTTTTAAGTTCAATTACAGGAACTATACCTGAACTGATTATATCACTTAAAACGTTTCCAGGACCTACTGCGGGTAATTGGTCTACATCACCTACAAAAATTACACAGGTTTGAGTTTTTATGGCTAAAAGCAAATTTCTCATCAACCTTATATCCAGCATTGAAGCTTCATCAATTATTACAATATCTGCATTAATAGGGTTTTTTTCATTTTTTAAAAATTTATTTAATTTTGGGTTGTAATTTAGAAGCCTATGTATAGTTTTTGCTTCCTTACCAGTAGTCTCACACAGCCTTTTAGAAGCTCTTCCCGTTGGAGCGCCTAAAATAACGCTTTTATTTTCCTTTTCAAAAATTTTTATAACAAAATTCAGTATGGTACTTTTTCCTGTACCGGGACTTCCGGTTATAACCAGTATTTTTTCAGTTACCGCCTTTTCAATGGCTTTTATCTGAATATCATCCAGAATTATTCTTTCTTTTGCTGCCAGATTATTTATTAAATCGTATATACCATCCTTTTTGCTTCCCCTCATCTTATGTTCCATTTCATCGTCTAAAAGCGCAAGAATTTTTTCACTTACGTATTTTTCAGCATTATAGATACTGGCCAGATAAACTTTGCTTACATTATCTTTAACAATAATTATTCTTCCATCCCCTTCAAGTTTACTTAAAGCATCGATAATCTTTCCTAATTCCGTGCAAAGAAAATTTTCTGCTATCTCTATAAATTCTTCATATGGGAAGTAGCAATGCCCTTCATCCTCTGCAGACTTTAGCAAATGAATTATTCCTGCCTTTATCCTGAACAACGAATCTTTTTCAATACCTGTTTTTAATGCAATTTTATCTGCAGTTTTAAAACCTATTCCAAATATATCCTCTGATAGCCTATAAGGGTTTACCTTTATAACATTTATGGAATTATCACCGTAATTATTATAAATTTTTGTAGCATAAGTATTGCTTATTCCATAGGATTGCAAAAAGATCATAACCTCTCTTATATTTTTGTGTTTTTTCCAGGATTTTGAAATCAAATTTATTCTTTTTTTACCAATACCATCTATCTCATTTAATCTTTTTGGCTCTTCATCCAGTATTTTTAAAGTGTCAAGCTTAAAATGAGAAACTATTCTGTTTGCCATTACCGGTCCAATACCTTTTATTAAACCTGAGCCTAAATAATTCTCGATACCAACAGCAGTAGCTGGTTCAGTTGTCTTAATGCTTTCAATTTCAAATTGTTGTCCATAATTCCTGTTTAAAATCCATTTTCCAGTCACTTCCAATTTTTCACCACATTGAAGCTCAAAAGCATTTCCTACAATGGTTACCAGACTATTATCCTCTAACCTTACTTTTCCAACTATAAACCCGGTTTCAGAATTTTTAAAAATAATCTTCTCTAAAATTCCTCTGATTTTACTTTTTTGATTGTTCATTTTGAGTTTATCTGAGGTTATTTACAGCCTCAAATTCTTTTATAAACTTTGGAATAGAATCTACGGGTAGCTCCACTCTCTTACCGTCTTTCCTATACTCAACATCAATTAATCTACTGCCCAGAAATTTCCTGCCTAAAATAAATCTAACAGGGATTCCTATTAAATCTGAATCTTTAAATTTTATTCCTGCACTTACATCTCTATCATCATAAAGAACTTCGACATTTAATTTTTTTAAAGTCTTATATATCATGTCGCCTGCTTTAGATAATTCCCTATTTTTTTCAGTGGTAACAATAATATTAACTGTAAATGGAGCTATAGAAGGCGGCCATATTATCCCTTTATCGTCGTGCAGTTGTTCTATCGCTGCTGCAAGTATTCTACTGACCCCTATCCCATAACAGCCCATAACCAGAGGCTTCAATTTTCCATCTACGTCCAGGAATCTGGCATCCATCTTTTCACTGTATTTATCACCCAACTTGAAAATATGTCCGACCTCGATTCCTTTTTCAATCTTCAGTTCTTTCCCACAATTACTACACCTGTCTCCCTGCTCTGGATAAATAAAATCACCCCACTTATTTATTTTATTATCTTTATTTTCCTTACCAGTCTCAGAAATGGATTTTGACATTTCATAATTTGCCGAATAACCGCATTCCGGACAAAAAACCAATTTTTCTTCACCATTTTCAGCAAGTACTATAAATTCATTGGAATAGCTCCCACCTATCAGTCCTGTATCAGCCTCAACCACCTTGTACTGGAGACCAATTCTTTCAAGTATCCTGCAATAAGCATCGTACATCTTCTTATAAATAACCTCTAAATCATCATCGTTCCTGCAGAAACTATAGGCATCTTTCATAATAAACTCTCTGGCTCTGAGTAACCCATATCTCGGTCTCATTTCATCCCTGAACTTGACCTGGATTTGATATAAATTTACAGGCAGATTTTTATATGATTTCAAATCTAAATACACCATATAGGTTATTAGCTCCTCATGAGTAGGTCCAAGACAGAAATCCCTTTTGTTCCTATCTTTTAACCTGAACATTTCAGGACCATATTCTTTCCACCTCCCTGACTTTTCCCATAAAACCGAAGGTTGTATAATCGGTAAAAATAACTCGATAGCACCCGAATTATTCATTTCCTGTCTAATTATCTCTTCAATTTTTTTTAGTACCCTGAATCCCAGTGGCAAAAAAGAATAAATACCTGATGCAACTTTTCTGATAAGTCCGGCTCTCAGAGCTAAGGAATGGCTTGGTATTTCGGCTTCGCTGGGTACTTCTTTTAAAGTTGGAATAAAAAATTGAGAAAATTTCAATTTAAGCTCCCTTTTACCTGTTTAAACTAATCTTTCTAACTCCTTTTTTAATTCTTTAGCTGCAATATTTTTATCTACTCTTTTTATCACTCTGCCCTTTAAAAATACTGCAGCCTTATCTTTACCAAAGGCTATCCCCAGATCTGCATCTTTTGCCTCTCCAGGTCCATTTACAATACAACCCATAACTGCTAATTTCAAATTCTTTTTTATATCTGCAGTCAGCTTCTCAATTTCTTCTACAATTTGCTCTAAATCATCCGTCGTTCTTCCGCATGTGGGACAGGAAATGATATCCACTCCCACCTTTCTTAAGCCTAAACTATTAAGAATTATATATGCAGCTTTTACTTCATCAATTGATTTTCCGGTCAGCGAAACCCTGATGGTATCTCCTATTCCTTTAGACAATAAGATACCAATGCCCACTGAAGATTTTATGCTGCCCCTGAATTTAGGTCCTGCTTCAGTCACACCTAAATGTAAAGGATAATCAACTTTATTTGATACTAGCTCATATACATTTATGGTACCCAGAACTGATGATGCTTTTGCCGATATTTTAAAATTTTTAAATTTTAAACTTTCTAAAAGTCTAACATTTTCCAGCGCACTTTCAAACATTGAGTTGACAATGTTCCCGTTATTTTCTTTCAAAATCTTTTTATCTATAGAACCCGAATTAATTCCAATTCTTACTGCAACCTTTTTTCTTTTAGCTTTTTCTACAATCTCTCCAACTCGCTCATGCCCACCTATATTACCCGGATTTATTCTTATCCCATCAATCCCAATATCCATGCATTCCAGTGCTAACCTATAATCAAATTGAATATCAGCTACTACTGGAACTGAAAAAATCCCTTCATCAATTAATCGTTTAAGATAACTTATGGATATCTTTTCGGGTATCGCTATTCTAATGAGCTCGCAACCACTGCCGATCAGCTCTTTTATTTCACTTCTAATGTCGTCTAAATCCTCCAGCTTGCTTTTAGTCATGGACTGGACAATAATAGGGCTGCTGCCTCCTATCTTCAATTTCCCTACCTGTATAATCCTGGTTTTTTTTCTTTTTATTTGCATTTGAAATTATAATGTATTTAATTATTACATATTCATTATATTAAAAGGGTTTATTACATCAAAAACAATACCAATAATGAGTATGGAAACCAGAATAAATACGCCTACAGAATTAAAAATCTCCAAAACTTTCCTGGGTACGGGTTTTTTTCTTACAGCTTCAGTTACAATCAATGCAACATTCCCTCCATCTAAAGGGAGAATCGGAATTAAATTTCCAAAACCCATCAGAATAGAAACCAGTGCAACAAAAAATATAAAATTCTGCATACCCATTGATGCTGATTGTTGAAATATGCTTACTATTCCAATCGGTGAAACCGGCCTTGCCTCGCTAAAGGGTATTTTTCCTGAAAACAGCATTCCAAATAACTTTACATAAGTAATGCTTATATCCCATGTCATCTTAAAACTTTCTTTTACTATTTTAAAAAAGCCCAGTTTCTCTTCAACAAGCCGTGGGCTTATCCCCAGAAATCCCTGTCCTTCAATATCATCCAGTATAACTTCAAGTTTCATCTCCTCTCCATCCCGGATAATAGTATAGGTTACTTTTTTACCGGGATGCTTTTTTGTTACTTCCGAAAAATCATCCCAGCTTTCAATTTTTTTATCATCAAGAGCAACAACCTCATCACCTATTTCAAAACCGTTTTTCTCAGCAGGTGATTCTGGTTGGATAAAATCAATAGTTGTCGTGGGGACAAATACACCCATACTCAAGAAAATTCCTATCAGTATTACTGCAAAAATTACATTAAACACGGGTCCACCAATTGAGACCAGCAGTTTCTTATAGAAGGGCTTGTTCTGAAAAGCCTTATCTTTCATATTGGGAGGTATGGATTCATTTCTATCCATACCTAAAATTTTATTATAACCTCCTACAGGTATAACGCTGACACCGTAAGTAGTACCACCCCTGGCTTTAAATTTAAAAAGCTTTGGACCAAAGCCAATAAAAAATTCTTCAACATGCATTCCTCCGATTCTGGCAAACGAATAATGCCCGAATTCATGAACTATTACTATTAGAGACAATCCGATTATTGCCAGAATATATTGAGGAATAATAATCAAACTTTGCATAAGAAATCACAACCTGCCAAATCTTCTACTCCGCTGCTGATAATAATAAATTGCCTTCAGGAAATTTTTCCTTTTGAAATCTGGCCAGAGCTTTTTTACAAAATAAAATTCGCAGTATGCGATTTGCCACAGCAGGAAATTACTCACTCTATATTCACCGCCGGTTCTGATTAAAAAATCAGGATCAGGGCATTCTTTCGTAAATAAATAATCTGAGAATGTTTTTTCATCCAATTTTTCAATGTCTATGTCATTTCTTTCAGCTGCTTTATGTATCTTCCTGGCCGCATCTATAATTTCCTGTCTGGAACCGTAATTAAAAGCAATACTGAAGAAAAGCTTAGTATTATTTGCAGTTTGCTTTTCTGCATTTTCAAAAGCTTCCAGTATTTTATAAGGAATTAACTTTCTATCACCTATCAAGAATACTCTTACACCGTTTTTGTTCAAGGCTCCCAATTCCTCTTTTAATGATTCCAGAAATAGATTTAATAAAAAATTGACCTCGTCTTTTGGTCTTTGCCAGTTTTCACTTGAAAATGAATATACGGTTAAGAACTTTATTCCCAATTCTATACATATTTCTATAATATCCCTGAGAGCTTCAACACCAGCCTTATGACCGGCAGACCGTGGTAATTTTCTTTTTACAGCCCACCTGCCATTTCCATCCATAATAATAGCCACATGCTCTGGAATACTATTTTTTTTTAGCTCTTTTACGGTAGGAACTCTTATAGAAGAAAAAATAGAAGAAATTAAACTCAAAGTACTTCCTACCTACACTTCCATAATTTCTTTTTCTTTCTGGGATAAAGAATCATCAATCTTCTCTATAAATTCATCAGTAATTTCCTGAACTTCCTTTTGAGAATTTATCAGATCGTCTTCAGTTATCTTGCTTACACTTTCCAATTTTTTAAATTCATCATTTATTTCTCTTCTGATATTTCTAATTGCTATTCTCCCATCTTCGGCAATCTTCCTAACTAATTTGACTAATTCTTTTCTTCTTTCCTCATTTAAGGGAGGAACATTCAGCCGGATAACTTTTCCGTTATTTGATGGATTAATACCCAGATCGGATTTGGATATTTGAGTTTCAATCTCCTTCAGAAATTTTGGCTCGTAAGGTGAAATTAGAATAACTCTCGGTTCAGGTATACTGACATTAGACATATGTTTCAATAAAGTTTTACTGCCATAATAGTCAATATAAATATTATCCAGTAAAGACACGGACGCTCTTCCTGTTCTAATAGTATTAAATTCATGTTGAGTTCTTTCCAGGGATTGATGCATTCTTTTTTTCACATCAACCAGTAGTGCATCTTTCATTTTTTACTCCTTTGTAACTAAAGTGCCAATTTTTTTACCCATTATAACTCCTTTTATATTTCCTGGCTTTGTAATATCAAAAACAACAATAGGTAAATTATTTTCCATACATAAAGAAGTAGCTGTAGAATCCAGAACTCTAAGATTCTTCTTTAATACATTCAGGAAAGTTAATTTAACAAACTTCCTGGCATCTTTAAATTTTACAGGGTCTTTATCGTATACACCGTCAACTTTTGTAGCTTTAAATATTATCTCGGCTTCTATTTCAAGTGCTCGCAGCGCTGCAGCTGTATCAGTTGTAAAATATGGATTACCAGTCCCGCCGGCAAATATTACTACTCTTTTTTTCTCCAGATGTCTTACTGCCTTTCTCCTGATAAAAGGTTCAGCAATTTCCTGCATTGATATTGCAGTTTGAACCCTGGTAATTATTCCTATTCTTTCCAACGCATTCTGAAGTCCTAATGCATTCATAATGGTAGCCAGCATTCCAATATAATCAGCGGTGGTTCTATCCATACCATTTGCACTGGCAGAAACACCTCTCCAGAAATTCCCTCCACCAATAACTATTGCGACTTCTACACCTAACTCTACTACCTCTTTTATCTGATTGGATATATTATCGGTAACCTTTGGGTCTATTCCATAATTTAAATCACCCAATAATGCCTGGCCGCTGATCTTAAGTAAAACCCTGTTGTATTTTAATTCTTCCATATATTTTATGCGTATTATCTTTTAAGCAAAAAAATATTAGAAATTACTTATTATTCTTCTCCAAGGATATATCTTTCAAACCTTTTAATCACTATATTTTCACCCATTTTTGCTATATGCTGTTTTAATAAGTCTCCAATCTTTACATCATTATCTTTTACAAACAGCTGTTCCAGCAGGCAATTTTCTTCATAATATTTCTTAAGTTTACCTTCAGCAATCTTGTCTATAATTTTTTCAGGTTTACCTTCATTTAAGGCTTGCTTCCTGTAAAGTTCTTTCTCTTTATCCAGCACCTCTTGAGGTACATCCTCCTTTGAAACATATAACGGCGCTGCTGCCGTAATATGAAGTGCAATATCATGTACAAAATTCTTGAACATTTCATTTCTGGCTACAAAATCAGTTTCACAATTGACTTCGAGCATTACACCAATCTTAGAGCCTATATGTATATAGCTATCAATTATACCTTCTTTAGTAGCCCTGAAAGCTTTTTTGGAAGCTTTCGCCAGTCCCTTTTCTTTTAATATCTCCTCTGCTTTCTTTATATCTCCATTGCTCTCAACTAGAGCTTTCTTACAATCCATCATACCAGCGCTGCTTTTTTCCCGTAATTCTTTTACCAGTTCAGCTTTGATTTCCATTATTCCTTCCTACAATCTTTAAACCCATATATTATCTTCAGGTAAATCTTCTAAATCGCCTTCAGTTTTTTCTTCTTCTAGCTTTTTTGCTTCTTTTTCCTCAGGGCTTTCCTCTAACTTAACTTTCTGCTCTTTTCCTTTTTTTACAGCATCACATATGACACTGGTTACCAGATTACAGGAACGGATCGCATCATCATTACCCGGAATAACATAATCAATAATATCAGGGTCACAATTTGTATCTGTTATAGCTACAATAGGTATTCCCAGCTTACTTGCTTCTCTTACAGCAATCATCTCTTTATTAGGATCAATAGCATAAAGAACATCGGGGAGTTTTTTCATATTTCTTATACCTCCGATATTGAATAGAAGCTTTTCATACTCTTTCTTTATTCCCAGAACCTCCTTTTTGGGTAACTTTTCAAAAATACCTGACTTTTCC
Source organism: Actinomycetota bacterium (assembly GCA_016783995.1). The sequence continues at coordinate 3,171 of JADHVN010000025.1, read as the reverse complement.
ATCTCTTCTATTTCATCAATTCTTTTTGTTCTCTTACTTATAGTTTCAAAATTAGTAAGAGTGCCTCCCAGCCACCTGTTCTTAACATAGGGCATTCCACATTCGGTGGCATGAGATTCGATTATATCCTGGGTTTGTTTTTTTGTACCTACAAACAATATAATCCCGCCCTCATTCGCAACTTTTTCAATAAATTCATACGCTTCAATTAGAAGCCTCTGTGTTTCCTGGAGGTTAATTATATATATACCATTTTTATCTGTATATATATATTTCTTCATCTTAGGGTTCCACTTTTTAGTCTGATGACCAAAATGAACCCCTACCTCCAGGAGCTGCTTCATAGTTACAATATCCAAAATAATACCTCCCTATTCTTATGGTTTTTCCTCCACCACTTTAACCATTATATTTGTTCACCATAATGCTGTAAGTGGTGTGCGTAATTTCAACGTTCAAGTCTAGCATAATACATATCTTTCATCAAATAATCAATAATAAATGCTAGCCTTAATTATTTTTTTATTTATTTAACCTATTAGGAAAATTTTAACACTAAAAAGTAATTTATAAAAACCCTTTAAAGGATTTCATTCCGTTTTCCACGTCAATATTTGCCAGGGTGATGTAGATAGTGGTGGTGCATGGTTTGATGAGAAAATTTATTATGATTTTAGTCCTACTAGTTCAAGGGTAAAACTATAAAAAGTAACGAATTCTGTCTCCAAAGCAGGTAACGGATTTTGGAAGAGATAAAGCTTTAATTTAAGAGTCTAAAAATAGAAACAATTATAAAAAAGCAACGGATTTTGGAAATATTATTGTATTTAAATTAAAGGAGCAGAGCCGCTTTGGGTGCTATATGCCCCATTTTAGCAATGGGTACAAGCTGTAGCTTGATTTTGGTATCAGTATAGGGTTGAGCCCTTCCGGGAGGACTCTGGGGGCAGATCATCAAATTGAGGCCAAATCCATAGTGTTTAGAACTTTGGGAGGTTGATCAGAGACCAGCGAACAAGCCAGCTCTAAAGTTACAGTAAGTTTATTTTTACTCATTATTAGCATTTTTTAGTTAATACTATGTATAATCTACATTATACATAGTATATCGCAGGGTTTTCAAGGGGTGGGATAAATTGCGTACTATTTCACAAAAATTGAATAGATTTTTGATTTACAGATTTTTTAATATTTTAAATTTTATAAAAAGGAATCTGCAACAGACAGTGCCCTGGGTGGGGCCTATCCCTTTTAAATTCATATATCCCAAGGTAATCCGCCAAGACTTCCTTTATGCACTTAATTCCTTATCTATTCTTTCAGACAGAAAAATTTTCATCAATGATTGATAGGGGACATCATGCTTGTTTGCCAGAAGTTTTATTTCTTCAAGCATGGACTGCGGAATTCTAAGAGATATGGTTTTAACAGAAGGTTTTAAATTAGGAAGAACAAATTTTTTTGCTTTTTTCCAATCAATATACTCTGAAGAATCAGCTTCTGCCCAAAACTCCCTCTCCTTATCTTCATTTTTAAAATTAAGAATCTTTTTCATAATTATTATAAACCTGCCTTTCTTTTTTATTCATATTTCGTGCTGATATAACCCTTATATGATTTTTTCGAATTGTAAAAACAATAAAAAGCCACCTATCCTTATCGGTTTTCCCAAGAGCATAATATCTGTCTTCTCCTTGTGAATGCTTTTCATCATCGGCAACAATCAAAGGGACATTAAAAAATATTTGTTCGCACTCAGAAGGAGTAACGCTATGTTTTAGCCAGTTCTTTTCTGCATTAGCTTTGTCCCAATGGAAACCGATACAATTAATAAGCTTCTTAGAAATATCCATACTTGCATATGTATATCATGATAATATACATTTGTCAATAAGTTTACATGCCTTTATTTTAATAAAGCTTCTTTTAAAAAAACCCCAAGTTATCTTTTGCCCTGGCTCATGCTTTAGGTTACTAAATATCTCGGGGTCCTGCCTTAGAACTTTTCTAAGGGATTTTTCAGGACTTTAACTTACTTATTACATTCTTTCGTTTATAAATTTCAGTAGTTTCTGAAAGTTGCCTTCTGCTCTAAGGGCAATTTTAAATATAGCAAAAAGGTAAAACCACATCAAGAAAAATTCTTTCTTTCAGCAATTTTTTACTGGGTGGCTAAAACATTAAAATATAAAGCGCTAGAATGTCCCTGGAAGCGACGAAAATGGGTGTGGGATACATTTATATATACCAGATCTGATTTTAAAATCGTTTCTTCGCTTATAATTTGTTTAGTAATCTAAAATCAATATTTAACCCACCATTTGTATAATAGCCTTTGTGAATTGTGCCACAAAATTGACAGGTATAATAAGGTCCATTAGGATCTAATGTATTTAAATATTTTCTGTATTTAAAAGGATCATCAGCGGTAAATAGATTCTTATCTTTTACTAAAAATTTAAACATCTCATTACCACATTTCTCGCAGATATAACTAACACCATCTTTTTTTTCTATCTTTTTTGCCAATTAAATTACCTTACTATCTTTTATTCCGTTACTGTAAAATAAGTTTCTTTCTGTCCTACTCCCTCAGCAGTTAATACAATTTTCCAATCACCGGGAGTGGTTCTACTTCCTACTTTCCATGACCAGGTGCAGTTTCCATTTCCGTCCGAGTTTTTAGGTTCTAATCCTTTCGCTTTACTTGGACCAGACTTATAATAAACTTTAATTGTACATTCGAATATATCTAGAAATATGAAAAGCTGCTAGATGCATATCGCTTTCATTTATTGTTATCAGTTCATTATTAATAAAAGATGGCAACGCTTTCGGGTTTAATATCCATATTCGTTTTTTTAAATTTTCAGGCATTGGTTTAACAAACCAGCCCGGAAATACAATAACAGGCATCACATGATAATTTTTTCCAGTACTTTCTTTCAATATTGATTTCAGCCATTTTGATTCAGATTCTGCCTGTACAATTATTTTATTGCCTAAATTTATATTACCGGCAATTATATTCTCATCTTTACAGATAATCTCACCTTTTGGAGGTTTACTGTATGTTTTTGTCTCAACAGTAAATATGCCATGGGGAGTAAGAATGACGTGATCTATATTAAAGTTTCCAGCTACTATATCATGAAATATAACAAAACCCTG
>JADHVN010000024.1 GCA_016783995.1 Actinomycetota bacterium | reverse complement strand
CCTCTGGCTCTTCTTATAACCATCTCCCTGCCATCAAAGATTTTTATGACCGAATCATCATATCTGGAATATATATCACGGTTGTGAATTAGAAAATAGTCGCATATGTCTTTTAATCTCTCCAGGGCTTCCACATTTTCGGATGCTATTGGTTCTTCTGACAGGTTTCCGCTGGTCATGATAAGTGGTATATTAATGTGGTCAAATATCAGGTGGTGTACGGGTGTGTAGGGAAGCATCACTCCTTCATAACGGTTATACAGCGAGACATACCAGGAAACCGGATAATTTTTAGGTTTCTTTTCAAGCAGAACAATTGGAGCTCTGGCTGACAGCAAGCTTTTTATTTCCATCTCATTTAAGCGGTAATATTTTTTTACGGACACAATATCTTTAATCATTATAGCAAAAGGCTTTACCGGCCTTTTCTTTCTTTTTCTGAGCTCCCTGACTGTATCATCCGATATGGCGCTGCAGGCTATCTGAAACCCGCCAAGGCTTTTTAATGCAATAATCTTTCCCTGCCGGAGCAGTTCTGCGGTAGAAACGATAGGGGTCTTAGAATCTATTTTTTTTCCTTCTCTGTCAATTAGAAGTAATGAGGGACCGCATTTCTTGCAAGCATTGGGCTGGGCATGAAATCTCCTGTCCAGGGGATCATTGTATTCTCTGGAGCAGTCCTTACACATTATGAACTTGTGCATGGTGGTGTACGGCCTGTCATAGGGTATCTTCTGTATAATGGTAAATCTTGGTCCGCAGCTGGTGCAGTTGGTAAATGGATAGTAGTATCTACGAATGTCCTTTTTATTTTTAATATCTTCAATGCAGAGGTCGCAGGTTGCAATGTCCGGAGATACCAACTGGAATCTTTCTTCTGTTTCTATGCTTTTTCCTATTTTAAAATCCTTGAAATCCCGGAAGGGGACTTCTTCTATTTTTATATTTTCGATAACAGATGCTGAAGGTTTTTGTGATTTAATGTCTGAAGTAAATTTATCAACTATATTTTTACTGTATGTATTTATTTTTAGTGTAACTCCTTCTGTAGTATTGGTGACCATTCCATTAAGATTGTACTTTTGGGCAAGCCTGTATATGAAAGGCCTGAAGCCTACCCCCTGGACAATGCCGGATATATTTATATTAAAAGTTTTTAAATTGTTTTTCTTATTACCTGTCATATTTAAAACCGTTGATATTTTAACAGCAATATTAAAGTAAAGCTAACGGATTGAAAAGTTAAGAGCAATATTATTTAAGTAGTAGCATTATTGAAATGATTAATAATTTATAATTTTAATTTTGTTAAGGTAAGCATCTTTTTCTGCTTATAACTTTTTTAGGAGATAGCTAATTTAAATATTTGAAAGATTTTATTATACTTAGACAAGTAATAATTTTATTTTGAAAAAGAAGGTTATAAATGAGTTTTTTTGAGGTTGCGAAAACAAATGAGATACCCGAAGGGACAATGAAACCTATAATCGCTCAGGGCAAGGAAATACTGGTTGTTAACTATAATGGAAATTACTACGCTATAAACAGAAAGTGTACTCACATGGGTGGGGATCTGTCCAAAGGTAAGCTTGATGGAAAAATCGTGACATGCCCAAGACATGGCTCGAGGTTTGACGTCACAACAGGAAAAAGTATTTCGGGGCCAAAAATAGGTTTTCTTAAGTTAAAAACAAAGGACGAGTATATCTATGAAGTGAAGGTTGAGGGTAATAGTATTAAGGTTAATATTTAAGTCTTCGATTACTATCTTATTAAAAGTTTAAATAAATATTTTAATTATTTTTAATCTATAACTCGGCTTACAGGCTAACTCCAACAAGTCAAAATAAGTTTTTAAAAATAAAGCTTTTAAAAAATACTTAAAATCTTATTTTTATAATTAGTTCTAATATAAAAATTACTCCTTACTTTAACAGATAGTTAGTGTATTGAGCTTAAGATAGTTTAGATAAATTATACTTATTGACAGAAAAGTTAAAGTATTACAGATTTTAATATATGTTTTATGTACTACAATAATATTAATTAAAGTAATATAAGTAAATTTATTTATTAGTTTAATAGTTTACTATTAAAAAGTTTAAAAAAAATTATTTAAAAATATTTAAATTATATTATAATAAGAAGTTAAATTATAATTAATAAAAAGAGACTAGAAAATGGAACATAGAATAAAAACAAAGCAAAGCGATAAAAATAAAGTATCTTTGGAAAATGAAATAGAGTTTAAAAAATTAGTTGAGCTGCTTCCGGAAATAGTTGCAAGGATTGATAAAGAATTAAATATTATTTTTTTAAATAAATATGGATTAAAGGCTACAGGTTATACTAAAGATGATTTAAGAAAAGGTCTAAATGTATTTAAAGTTATTAAGGAAGAAGATAAAAGTGAAGCTAGAAAAAATATTAAAAAAATACTAAAAAAACAAAAAATTGGCCCAAATGAGTATACCATAGTAAAAAAAGATGGCAGTAACTTTCAAGTTCTAGCGAATAGTAATGTTATAGAAGATGATAATGGGACCTTTTTGGGATTAAGAATAGTAGCAATAGATTTAACAGAGGAAAAGAAGGCAGAAGAAAAGATAAAGGAAAGTGAACAAAGATACCAATTTCTTGCTGAAAATGTAAATGATATTATATTTGTTCAGGATATGAATCTTAATATAAAATATGCAAGCTCTTCTGCCACTAAATTCTTTGGCTATAAAACTAAAGATATAAATAGGATAAAAATGAAAGATATTATGGTAAAAGATTCCTATAAAAAAGCTATTGGTTCTTTTAAAAAGTATGTAGATTTAGCCAAAAAAGATATAAATTTTAATATACCTCTTATGGAATATGAATATATAAGAAAAGATGGTTCAACCTTTTGGGGGGAACTTAAGGTAGGTTTTCTACGTAACTTAGAGGGAAATCTTACTGGATGCTTGGGGGTTTTAAGGGATGTTACCGAAAGAAAAAAGACAGAAGAAAAACTAAAATATATATCTTTTCACGACAGCCTGACTGGCCTGTACAACAGAGCGTATTTTGAAGAAGAACTAAAAAGGCTTGACACCAAAAGGCAACTTCCCCTAAGTATTATCGTTGGGGATGTAAACGGGCTAAAATTGGTAAATGATGCCTTTGGACATTTAAAAGGAGACCTATATTTATGTGAAGCTGCTAGAATTTTAGAAGAGAGTTGCAGAAAAGAAGATATCATTGCCCGGTGGGGAGGAGACGAATTTTCAATAATTCTTCCCAAAACAAAAAATGACCATGCGTATAAGATTATTAAAAGAATTAGAAGTGCGGCAAATAAAATAAAGGAAAATGGCATTCCTCTCAGCATGTCATTGGGGGTTTCAACTAAAGAAAGACCTCAACAAGATATTAAAACTGTAATCCAAGTTGCTGAGTATAATATGTACAGTCGTAAGCTAGTAGAAAGAAAAAGTATTACCAGTTCTATAATATCTGCTCTTGAAAGGACATTGTGGGAAAAAAGTCATGAAACAAGGGAGCATGCTAAAAGGATTAAAAAGTTAGCAGTAAAGTTAGGAAATTCTATAAACCTTTACCAAAATAAATTAGATGAGCTAATATTACTTTCAGCTTTACATGATATTGGAAAAATTGCAATCTCTGATGACATACTAAATAAAAATGATAAGCTAACTGAAAAAGAGTGGAGAAGAATAAAAAAACATCCTGAAATAGGATATAATATTTGCGAGTCATCACCTCAGCTAGTTGCTATTGCCGAAGCAGTACTAGCACACCATGAATGGTGGAATGGGTCTGGATATCCTCTAGGATTAAAAGGCAAAAATATTCCTATTACATCGCGTATTATAGCAATAGCTGATTCCTATGATGTTATGATAACTGGAAGGAATTATAAAGAACCACTAAGCAAAAATGAAGCAATTAAAGAGCTTAAAAAATATTCTGGAATACAATTTGACCCTAAATTAGTAAAAAATTTTGTAAAAATTTTAAAAGAAAATAAAGAAACTTAAAAACTTAATAGCAAGATTGTAGACGCCAAGCTTAGATAGTAAAATTTTTAAATACTGGAAAAAGGTAAAAATGGAACTGGTTGATTTAAGAAGTGACACTGTAACAAAACCTACGGAAGAAATGCTCGATGCAATGCGCAGTGCAGAAGTAGGTGATGATGTCTATGGTGATGACCCCACTGTTAACTTGCTTGAGAAAAAAGCTGCATATATTTTAGGAAAAGAATCTGCATTATTTGTTCCTTCGGGAACATTTGGGAACCAACTTGCTCTTTTAACCTATACTAATAGAGGAAATGAGGTTATTATTCCGGAAAGTAATCATATTGTTTTACACGAAGTAGGTGCAGCTTCAGTTATTGCAGGTGTACAGCTGCGTCTGCTGCATGACTATCTAGGAAGGATAAATATAGAAGAATTAAAGTTACTATACCGGGAAGAAGATATCCACTACCCAGATACAGGACTTATATGTACAGAAAATGCACATTCCTCAGGTTCTGTTGTCCCTATAGAGAATATGAAGAATGTTTATTATTTTTCCAAGTCAGTTGGAGTTCCAGTTCATCTTGACGGAGCAAGAATTTTTAATGCTGCTGCAGCGATGAATATTGATGCTAAAGAAATAGCAAAATATTGTAATAGACTATTCATTTAAAATTAGTAAGTGTATTAATCAGTACCCTCATCAGCACCCTCACCAGCAGGCTCTTCTTCAATACTCTGTATATCCCCGGCATCTATAAGGGCGATAGCGCCCAGTGTGGAAACATCGTTAAAATTAAATACCTTTGAGGAGGAGATTACAAGCTCTGTTGAGTCCAGGTTGTCAGTATCAAGCACGGAAATGGTAAATCCCAGTACATCCTTATCATTAGGATTGTAGTTTGGGAAATAATACCAGGGGATGCTTGCTTCTAATAGATATCCATTTGTCAGCTTTATGGGAAAAACAGTTACACCTCTGAGTGGTGCATTAGAAAGAGGCCAGCTCATAAAAGCTTCCGGAAGTATATTGGAGAAATTGCCAGGTGAGAAATCAATCTGATAATCGTCACCACTATAAAATGATGTCTGCATATCTTCTTCCAGTTCGGTATCGAATACAATGGTTATACTATCGCCCTTGTTTAGCTGATTCCCTGTATACTTCTGGGTGAACACATCATCAACTACCTGTACCGCAAAATAAAAATTATCATCATCCCAGCAGGAATAAAATGTACCCGAAATGTCGGTATGGGTGGTGTAATTTTCTTTTTTAATGGTTGGTTCAAAAGCTGAAAAACTCTCAAATTTATCCCATTCCTGGATGCTGCCGTCTATAACCGGGGGGATATAGCACTTATAGGAGAATAAAGGAACTCCGGTAGGTATGGTATTCTGGGTCCTGAAAAGGGATTGGCTTAAGATCTCGTTTTTCTTTTCCTCAATATCTACACTTAAAACAATATTTTCTTCAGGTTCAATCTCGTATTGTACAGTGAAACTTACTGTGTTTGAGTTTGTAATTATATTGCCGCTATCATCTATAAGCTGCGCTGTCATTTCATACTGCCCGGAACTTCCCGGATTCCAGTTTAATTCATATGGCGGAGAAGTAAATGATTTTATTTCATTGTCATTAACCATTAGTTTTATAATATAATCTGTATTTTCTACTTCTTTTGCCTTTATCTCTACAGGAACAGTTTCATTTTGATTTATAAAACTAAAGGTTTTATTATTTGTTGGAGAAGATATAAATATAGAATATTTTGATTTACCTTCAGTTTCTTCCCGTACTCCAGAAAAGAAATTAAGCGGCATGCAGCTTCTAACGGAAAAAAAAACTATTATTGAAAAGATTAAAATTATACCGAACAAAATATAAGGAAATTTGTCTAATAAAAAAATTTTATGTTTTTTCTTCATTCCTTTTGCTTTTTCCTTTCTTCTATTATCTTATGGGCTAAATTTGGAGGTAATTCTTCATAATGTGAAAATTTTTGAATAAAACGTCCCCTTCCCTGGGTAAGAGATGTTAGATCAATTGCATAGTTGAAAGTTTCAGATTGGGGGGCAGTAGCTTTTATTAATTGTTTTTTATTTTCAATTTGGGTCATTGAAATAATTTTTCCTCTTTTTGCATTTATATCTCCGATTATATCACCCATATACTTCTCCGGTACTATAATTTCCAATTCCATAATAGGTTCTAATATGACCGGAGAAGCCTCCTGCATTCCTTTTTTAAAAGCCATAGACGCTGCTATTTTAAAGGCCATCTCAGACGAGTCTACGGTATGATATGACCCATCATACAGATTTACGCTAATATCTACTACAGGGTATTCGGCAAGAACTCCTTTTAGTAGTGCTTCCCTGATACCTTTTTCCACTCCTGGTATATAGCCTTTAGGAATTGCTCCACCAAAAATACTATTTTTAAATTCAAAACCTCCACCACTACCAAGTGGTTTGATTTCAATTAAAACATGTCCGTACTGTCCCCTGCCGCCAGATTGTTTTTTATATTTATATTCGGCTTTTGCATCTTTTCTTATTGTTTCCTTATAAGCAACATCTGGTATTAGTATATCAATATCAACATCGAATTTTTCTTTTAATTTATCCCTGGATATTGAAAGATGCAGATCTCCCATACCCCAGATAATGTTTTGATGTACTTCTAGATTTAATTCCTGTCTTATGGTGGGGTCTTCCTGTATTAATTTGGATAGGCCACTGCTTATTTTCTCTTCATCTCCTTTACTCCTGGGTATAACTGCTCTGGGCAAGGTAGGGGAAAAATATTCTGTTTCAGGTATTTTTAATGGCTGATCCTGGCTTGAAATGGTATCATCGTTTGAAATATCCATAATTTTGGATACAGCTACAATATCTCCACATGAAGCTTCGCTTATATCACTCTGACTTTTGCCCTGGAGCTTAAATAAATTTGTAAATTTATATGTTTTTTCTGGACCGGATATGTAGTAATTTTCATTTATCTTAATGATTCCAGAAAAAATTCTAAAAATAGATAACTTTCCTATGTAAGGATCTGCCATGGTCTTAAAAACATATGCAAGCAGCGAACCATCTGGCGAAGATTTTATTTCTATTTCAGAATCTTTGTTTAAATCCTTTGCCTTAATAGAAGGTATATCAAGAGCAGAAGGGAGAAGAGAATTTATATAGTCCATTAAAATATCTACACCAAAATTCTTGCCTGAAGATATGGCAAATACAGGGATTACCTTTCCGGCTATTACCGCTTTTTTAAATACCTCACTTATTACCTTATCGTCAATTTCTTCGCCTTCTAAGTATTTACTGATCAATACGTCATCTGTTTCAACTATAGATTCAACTAGTTCATTATGATGACTTTCAATTTGATCTTTAATGTTTTCATCTACAGAGGTCTTATTACCTATAAAATTTTTATCTTTATACTCATATTCCTGGTTCTGAAGTATATCTACAATTTTAGAGAAATTTTCTCCGCTATTAACCGGGATAGTTATGGGGACAAGGTTTAAATTATATTCACTTTTTATATCTTCTACAACTTTAAAGTAATCTATATTTTCCAGATCTAATTTATTAAGTATGCAGAACATCGGTTTGGGATTTTTGGCCAGCAGCTCTATGACCAATTCAGTTGGAGCCTGCACTCCTGATTTTGTGTCAACAACTAAAAGCGCACTATCTATTATTTTAATTGCTGCCTGAGTCTGTCCTATAAAGTCCATATACCCGGGGCAGTCTATTAGATTTATATTAGAATCTTTCCATTTGTAATTAAGTATGCTTGAACTGATACTAAATCCTTTTTTGGCTTCCAGTGGATTGAAATCTGAAACAGTATTTTTCGCATCTATAGTTCCCAGCCTATCAGTAATTTTAGAATTATATAAGAAGCATTCTGCAAGTGAGGTTTTCCCGGCCCCATTTCCTGAAATAAGACCGATAACTTTATTATTAGAACAACTTTTACCGTTCATTAACACCCCCCCCAAAAAAAGCGTCAGATTTTGTTTGATAGCAATTAAATACAATTAAGGCAATAGGAGAAATATACCATAAAAATTTTTTTGTGTAAAAAACAATATTGACCAGTCTATAGCCAGGAAATTAGCCGTGAAGTAGGATTATATTTTTGCAATTATTTATATGATATAATCTAAAGTTGTTTATTTTTAATACAGTAAAATGTAAAATATCTCAAGTTCAATAGTAAAAAAACAAAATAGTCAGGAGGTCATTATGTTAACAGGAGTAATTTCTCTTATAGCAATAATTGCAGGAATAATAATAATACTGCTTTTTATTGGAATAGGTATATATAATTTAATAGTATCTTTAAGAAATAAAGTTGACAATTCATGGCATCAGATTGATGTACAGCTCAGGAAAAGATATGATTTAATACCAAATCTGGTGGAGACAGTGAAAGGATATGCCAAACATGAAAGGGAAACTCTGCAAAATGTTATTAATGCCAGAAAACTGGGTATTGACGCAAAAACAGTAAAAGAGCAGGCAAAAGCCGAAAATATGATAACAGGTACCTTAAAGTCGTTATTTGCGTTGTCTGAAAATTATCCTAACCTTAAAGCGGACCAGCATTTTTTAAGATTAATGGAACAGCTTAATGGCATTGAAAGTAATATTGCTTATGCAAGACAATTTTACAATGATATGGTTATGAAATTTAATACCAGAATACAAACATTTCCTGGAAATATATTTGCGAGAATGTTTAATTTCATGTCAAGAGATTATTTTGAAATAGAAGAAGTTTCAGCCAGAGAGCCGGTTAAAGTAAAGTTTTAATAACAGGTGATTTTTCTATAAAAAAAGGTGTGATTGAGTAATGTATGAACAAATTGCCAGCAACAGGGCAAAAACCGTATTTATAATAATTGGGTTTGTTGTATTTATAACTCTGGTAGGATTTGCCATTGGCTATTATCTTGACTGGCGTTATGGCGTTAGTAATAACTATTCGATAATACTTATGATATTTGCACTTATATTGGCAGTTATTATGAGTTTTTCAAGTTATTATTATAGCGATAGAATTGTACTGAGCCTGACCGGGGCCAGACCTATATCCAGAGAAGAGAATCCGAGAGTCTATTATATGGTAGAGGGGCTGTCAATAGCTGCTGGACTGCCTATACCTAAAATTTATGTAATAGGCGATAAAGGTATGAATGCATTTGCAACCGGGCGAAATCCCCAAAAAGGAGTAATAGTCTTTACTCAGGGTCTACTTGATAATCTTAATGATGAAGAATTAAAAGGAGTTATCTCGCACGAATTATCTCATATAAAAAATTATGATATTCTACTGGGAACGATAGTTGTTGTTATGGTGGGAATGATTACTATAATAAGTAATATTATATTTAGGTCCCTTATATTCGGAGGCGGGAGCAGGAGAAGGTCATCAAAAGGCTCAGGCGGTGGAATATTATCTTTAGTTTTGATAATAGTAGGAATATTGCTTATATTATTGTCTCCTATAATTGCTACTTTAATAAGACTTGCTATAAGCAGGAATAGGGAATTCCTGGCAGATTCAACAGGAGCTTTAATCTCCAGGTATCCTGCTGGGCTGGCAAATGCACTTAAAAAAATCAGTATGCATAGTGAAGTAAAAACTGCCAGTAGCGCAACTGCACATTTATTTATTGCCAATCCAATTGGTGAGAAATCTAAGGTTATGTTTAAAAGTTTGTTTAATACGCACCCTCCTACAGAAGAAAGAATCAGGAGGCTTGAAAATATGTCTTTAGGAGTGGGAATAAAATAATTGGAGGTGTTTTAACAAGATGGAGAAAGGAACGTTAAAGGTAAAAGCCGGGCTTGCTCAGATGCTTAAAGGTGGAGTAATAATGGATGTAACCTCCCCCGAGCAGGCTAAAATTGCAGAGGAAGCAGGGGCAGTATCAGTAATGGCCCTGGAGAGGATACCTGCTGATATAAGAGCAACAGGAGGTGTAGCCAGAATGACCGATCCTGAAATTATATTAAAAATAATGGATACTGTTTCTATTCCGGTTATGGCAAAAGTAAGAATAGGGCATTTTGCAGAAGCACAAATACTTGAAGCCATAGGAATTGATTATATTGATGAAAGTGAAGTCCTGACTCCGGCAGATGAAAAATATCATATAAATAAATGGGATTTTAAAGTTCCATTTGTATGCGGCGCCATAAATCTGGGAGAAGCTTTAAGAAGAATAGGTGAAGGCGCTGCGATGATCAGAACTAAAGGAGAAGCTGGTACCGGAGATGTTATAGAAGCGGTAAAACATATGAGAAGCATAAAAGATGAGGTAGTAAGAATTTCTTCACTGCCAAAAGAAGAACTGATGACTGTTGCTAAAGAATTAGGTGCTCCTTATGACTTGATACTATATGTGTATAAGAATAAAAAATTACCGGTAGTTAATTTCTCGGCTGGTGGAATATCTACTCCTGCTGATGCCGCTATGATAATGCAGCTTGGTGCTGAGGGTATATTTGTAGGTTCCGGTATTTTCAAATCTGAAAATCCATTAAAAATGGCTTGTGCTATTGTTGAAGCAACAACTCATTATAATAATCCTGAGGTTTTGGCAAAAGTTTCCAGGGGTCTGGGAAGTCCAATGAGCGGAATTGCTGTATCAGAACTTACAAAAGAGAAAATAATCTCCAACAGAGGGTGGTAAGACTGGAGCAATGAGTATTAAAGTAGGTGTACTTTCACTTCAAGGGGCATTCAAAGAGCACATAAGCAGATTAAAAGAGTGCGGGATTTCTGCAGCAGAAGTAAAATTTCCGGAACAGTTTAAAGATATTGATGGACTAATTATTCCTGGCGGTGAGAGTACTACTATAAATAAATTACTGGAAAAATATAAATTTAAAGAAAGCCTTGATAAATTTTACAGGGATAAAAATCCTATATTCGGGACCTGCGCAGGCTTGATTTTGCTTGCAAAGAATATTGAAGGAGAAGGCAGAGGTCTTGGTTATATAGATATTGATGTACAAAGAAATGCTTATGGAAGGCAGATTGAAAGTTTTGAGGAATTGCTGGATATCCGCCTTGATAACAATCAGAATGACGGTAAATTTAAATCTATTTTTATAAGGGCACCAAAAATATTAAATGTTGGAAAAAAGGTCAGGATTCTGGGAAAGTTTAAAGAGGATATTGTATTGGTGAGAGATAATAATGTAATGGCAAGCACTTTTCATCCCGAGTTGACTCGTGACTTAAGAATACACCAGTATTTTATAAATATAATTAAAAATATTAAAGGAGATAATTGATATGTCCGGGCATTCAAAATGGCATTCAATTAAGCATAAAAAGGCAAAAGAGGATGCAAAACGAGGAAATATATTTGGGAAACTAAGCAGGAATATAATTGTAGCGGTAAAAGACGGAGGGGGAGGCGATCCGAGGGATAATATGGCTCTTGCCAATGCAATTGCCAAGGCCAAGGAATATAATATGCCCCAGAATAATATAGAGAGAGCAATTAAAAGAGGAACCGGCGAGATAGAAGGAGAAAATTATGAGAGCATCCTGTACGAAGGATATGGTCCCGGGGGCATAGCTATAATAATAGAAGTGATGACCGAAAACAGAAATAGAACTGCTTCGGACATAAGAAACATTTTGGGTAGATATAACGGAACCCTGGGTGAGAGCGGGAGTGTTAGCTGGCAGTTTGAGATGAAAGGTGTAATAATAGTAGAGAAAAGTGAAATAAAGGATGAAGAAGAATTTATGCTTAATGTGATTGATATTGGAGCAGAAGATATTGATGAAGATTATGATGTATATGAAATTAAAGTTCCTCCTACGGAATTTATAAATGTCAAGGAAGCTCTTGAAAAAAATAATATAAAAATAAAATCAAGCGAAATAGGACTTATACCAAAATCTGCCATAAAATTATCAAAAGAGGAAAGTGTTAAAGCATTAAAACTAATTAATGCATTGGATGAACATGACGATGTCCAGAATGTAAATTCGAACCTGGAAATATCCGATGAGATATTGAGTGAAATATAGATAATTAAAAATGACAACTGATAGAATAAGAATACTGGGGATAGATCCCGGATTGGAAACTACAGGGGTAAGCATATTGGATGTAGAAAAAGGAGAATACTATCCCGTATTTTGCGATTGCATCGTTACAAAAAAGAACAAACCCATTTGTGAAAGATTAGAAGAGATTTATACAAGGATTAACCAGTTAATTAAAAAGTACTATCCTGACTGCATGGTTATTGAAGAAATCTTTTTTAGCATGAATGTAAAAACTGCTATGGATGTAGGTCAGGCAAGGGGAGTATCAATACTGGCTGGAAGTATTAACAACTTGAAGATATACGAATATACTCCCTTACAGGTAAAACAGGCTATTGTTGGATATGGAAAAGCAACTAAGAAACAAATCAAATATATGTTAAGAATAATACTTAAAGTTAAGGATAACTTTTTCCCTAAAAAAGATGATGCCTGGGATGCAATGGCGATATCTGTATGTCATGCTAATAATAAAAAGTTTCAAGATAAGGTTAAAACTTTTAAATAATTCAGATGGCTGGCTATGATTGCAAAAATATTTGGAAAAATAATTAAAAAGTCACCCTCAAGCATTATAGTGCAAGCCGGGGGAATAGGATTTGAAGTATTGATTTCAAGCAGGACTTTTGAAAAGATACCAGAAAAGGGTTCGGAAGTAGAACTTGATATATATACCCATGTGAGAGAAGATGAATTAAAATTGGTGGGTTTTCTGGATACCGACGATAAAGATTTTTTTCTGAAGCTCCTAGGAGTTTCAGGAATATCAATAAAAATAGCGTTAAGTTCTCTATCCATTTATAGCGGACAGGAGCTTAAAAGAATAATTGCAAACAGGGAAGTTGACCTGCTAAGAAGAATTCCCGGAATTGGCCTCAAACTTGCTGAAAGAATGATTCTGGAACTTAAAGATAAACTGGAAGAATATAAAGTGGAAAGAGCAGCGCTTGCAGGTTTAGCGGAAAATGAAAAAATATATGAAGTTGAACAGGCTTTAAAGACCCTGGGCTACGATTCAAGAGAGATAAGTAAAGCCATATCAAAATTAAGTATTGACGTTATCAAGAAAGAAAAAATTGAGCATATCCTAAAAATAGCTCTTAAGGAGATTTAATTAAAATGGTGGGTGAAAAAGGTAAAATGACAAACAATGATGAAGAAAATAATGATGTAAATCCCAAACATATAAAGGTAGATACTGAGCTGGACAAGAGTCTGCGTCCCAGATTTATATCTGAATTTATAGGTCAGGAAAAGATAATAGAAAACCTTCTAATATTTATTAAATCTGCCAGAAAAAGAAAAGAACCACTGGATCATGTGATCCTATCTGGTCCACCCGGTCTGGGGAAAACATGTCTTGCAGAAATAATTGCAAATGAATTAGGGGTTGGTTTTAGGATTACTTCCGGCCCGGCTATTGAAAGAGCAGGAGATCTGGCTGCTATATTGACTAATTTAGAGAATTTTGATGTTTTATTTGTAGATGAGATTCATAGGTTGAACAGAAGTGTGGAAGAAATTCTATACCCGGCTATGGAAGACTATAAACTGGACATAATAATAGGAAAGGGTCCTTCTGCAAAGTCAATTAGAATTGACATCGCGCCTTTTACTATTATTGGTGCTACTACCAGAATTGGGCTGGTAGCTCCACCGCTGCGGGATAGATTTGGAGTAAATTTAAGGCTGGATTATTATGATAAAAAGAGTATTGTCAGGATTATTAGAAGATCAGCTGATATATTTGATATAGAGATAACTGAAAAAGGTGCCGAAGTTATTGCAGGCAGGAGCAGGGGAACACCAAGGATTGCTAATAGACTGCTCCGGAGAGTAAGGGATTATGCTCTAATGTACAGCGATAGTGTAATAGACGACCAGATAGCCGAAAAATCTCTTGGCAAACTTGATATAGATAAGCTGGGTTTAGATGTGGTTGATAAGAAAATATTGAGTATCCTGGTTACAAAGTTCGAGGGGGGACCAGTGGGTGTCGGTACTATAGCAGCATCAATAGGGGAAGAAGTGGATACTATTGAAGATGTTTATGAACCATATTTAATACAGCTTGGATTTATAAAAAGAACTTCAAAGGGCAGGGTAGCTACCAATCTAGCATTTAAATATCTGGGAGTAAAAAAAGAAAATGAACCCAAGCTCTTTTAACTATTTACTAAAAAACTTGCAAGAAAGCCTCTGATTTTAATCGTGGAGATGAATGGCAAAGATTTTTCTCAAAAATAGCTTGGTAAAGATTGCTGATATATAATATACTATCAAATAAGACAATCCAAAAATATATAGAGGCACAATCAAAAATATGAAAAAGTCTTTTAAATATCGTATTTATTCGAACATAGAAACTATTCAAAAAGCAGAAAAATGCCTTAATCTTTGT
>JADHVN010000023.1 GCA_016783995.1 Actinomycetota bacterium | reverse complement strand
CAGCCGGTGGCCAAAGACTTAAGATACTTACATTCTATCAGTATAATTATCAAGCATCTGGAAAGAATCGGTGACCTTACGGTAAACATCTCTAAAATTGTAAAAAGGTTAGCCAGAGAAAAAAAGAAGTATCTTGATAGAGAAATTATGGATCTACTGATTGAGATGGGAAATTTGGTTAAACCGGAGCTGAACAGGGCTCTTGAATCATTTAAAAACAAGGATATAAAGCTGGCCTCAAAGCTGGGAAAATCTGATGATATGGTTGATGAGATTCAGAAGATGATTTTTAGAAAATTATTTGCATTCCATAAGTTCAGTGAGGAGGATATAAAGTTTGTTACTAATATTGTACTGGCAAGCAGATACCTGGAAAGAATAGGAGACCAATCTGTAAATATAGGACAGAGAGTTCTGTACTTCCTGAGTGGTGATTATAAAGTTTTTCATGATAATGTATAGACATTTTATTAAAGTTTTTGTTTTATAATTAATTTTTTTTAACGTTTCTGTTATCATTCCACTTGGTTCATAAAGTTAATAAACTTAGTACTCTAAAACATAATTAAGGTGACGTATTTTAAGAATAAGTTGCAATTAATTCTACCTTATTACAGCAGATTTAGTGCATATTATACGTATTAGTATTTATGTTATGCTGCACTTAGTCAATGATTACTTCAACCATATAAGCTGAAATGATGAGGTAAACAAATGTTTTTATATATTTAAAACAATGAATTCTTAGGATACCAGATTGATGAACGACGATAAAATAAAGATAAAAGTAAGAAATTACGGCTTTTATTATGGAACTGTAAAAGTATTGTCGGACGTAAATATGGATATTCGGGAAAATGCTATTACCGCAATAATCGGCCCATCCGGGTGTGGAAAAACTACATTCTTGCGGACTTTTAACAGGATGAATGAACTGCTGCCCAATACCAGGGTGGAAGGTGAAATAATAATTGATGAGATTGATATATATAAAGATAATATCGATGTTGTAGATTTGAGGAAAAGAATCGGGATGGTTTTTCAGAGACCTAATCCCTTCCCCAAGACTATTTATGAAAATGTTATTTACGGTCCCAGGTTACATAGAAAATATACCAAAAAACAGCTGGGCTCAATTGTAGAAAGCAGTTTGAAAAGAGCGGCTCTCTGGGATGAAGTAAAGCACAAATTAAATACAAATGCTCTGGATCTTTCCGGCGGGCAGCAGCAAAGACTGTGTATTGCCAGAGTACTTGCTGTAAATCCTGAAATAATACTTATGGACGAGCCTGCTTCAGCGCTGGATCCCATCTCCACCCAGAAGATAGAGGATTTGATGGATGAGCTTAAGGAAAATTACACTATAATAATAGTTACCCACAATATGCAGCAGGCTGCGAGAGTATCGCAAAAAGCAGCCTTTCTTCTGACTGAAAGTACCGGTGAACCGGCAACATTAATTGAGTATGACGATACTAATAAGATATTTACCAACCCCAGAGATAAAAGAACGGAAGACTATATAACAGGCAGGTTTGGCTAATTAGACTAAATTTAATATTAGTTTTGTATATTAATGTGTTATAATTAAAAACAATATTAATTAGATATAAATTAATTTGCCTGGCCGGTAAGTTCTAATATTATATATACTATTAATATAAGCAAATATAAGCAGAAAGAAAATAATCTTGGGAGAATGTTGCTTATTATAGTAAAAAGTATTTTGACAAAGGTAGTAGAATTGTTCTATAATTCTTATGCTAAGTCAAATTTTGATACCACAACAGAGATAGTATCTCTGTCCCGAGGCCTCTTTTTTGAGGCCTTTCTTTTTTGGGTAAGGAATTATGAATGAGCGAGTAATTTTTTATATTGATGGGCTTAATCTTTATAATGGTTTGAAAAAAGCTAATCTTAGAAAGTATTATTGGCTGGATTTAAGAGAATTAGCTAGTAAGCTCTGTCTCCCTAACCAGAAGTTAATTAGAGTGAAATATTTTACCAGTATGGTCTCAACAAAATTTGATGAAGACAAATTTCACAGACAATCTTCTTATATTAAGGCTTTAAAGACTCTACCTGATGTGGAGGTTTTTCTGGGCAGGCATCAAAAAGGTATGACAGTGTGCAACAGATGCGGAAAAATTTTTAAAAATTTTAATGAAAAAATGACAGATATGAATATAGCAGTTGAAATGTTTAGAGATGCTTATCAAAAGAATTGCGATACTCAGATACTGATATCCGGCGATAGTGATCTGGTACCGGTATGCAGGGCTGTACTGGAACTTTTTAATATGAAACTTGTCATATTTTTTCCACCTTACAGAAAAACAGACAGGCTAAGAGAATATTGTCATTTCAGTGCCAGGATTTTTACCAATTATTTTAAAAAGAGTCAGCTTCCTGAAGAAATAATTGACAGCAATGGAAATGAAATAAAGAAGCCGGAGTACTGGCGGTAGAGAAGAAACCAAAGAGAATATTTTTAAGCCTGCAGCTGGTACTGAAATCTATAGAGTTTGTAATAAATTCCCCTTAGTTTTAGAAGCTGCTTGTGAGTACCCTTTTCTACTATTCTGCCATGAGACAGGACTATTATTTTATCTACATTCCTTATGGTAGAGAGCCGGTGGGCAATCACTATAGTAGTCCTATTTTTCATTATTTTACCCAGAGCGTCCTGAATTAATGATTCTATTTCAGAATCAATACTTGAGGTGGCTTCATCAAGAACCAGAAGTATTTCTGGATTAAACACCAGGGCTCTGGCAAAGGCGATTAACTGACGCTGCCCTACCGATAATACCTGTCCTCTTTCTTTTACCTCGTAATTATATTTATCCGGAAGCTTTTCTATAAATTTATGGGCATTTACATATTTTGAAGCCTCAATTACCCTTTCCAGGGAAATGTCTTTATTTCCCAGACGGATATTATCCAGTATAGTCCCGGAAAATAAAAATACATCCTGCATCACTATTCCTATGTGTTTTCTTAAGTACTGGAGGTTAAATCTTTTTATATCTATATCGTCAAGAAAAATCTTTCCTTTTTGTATGTCATAAAATCTATTAAGCAAGTTTATTATAGATGTTTTTCCTGAGCCGGTGGCGCCTACGAAAGCCACACTCTGGCCTGTTTCAAGTTTAAAGGAAATATCTTTAAGTACATAGTTTTTATCATTGTAGGCGAACCATACTTTATTAAATTTAATATTGCCCTTAATCTCTTTGACTTTTACAGGTTTTACAGGAGATACAATAGAGGGTTTCTGATCCAGAAGTTTAAATATTCTTTCTGAAGCAGCTATGGCTTCCTGGAGGATTCCGAATTTTTCACTTAAATCACTTATGGGGTGGAAGAATTTTTCTATGTACTGTATAAAAGCCACCAGGGTTCCCAGGGTAAGAAGATTCTGGATAACTTTTTGCCCTCCGTACCAGATTATCAGAGCTACTGCCAGGGTCCCGATGATAGTTACCACCGGGAAAAATACAGCGTAATAAAATATGGTTTTAAGGTAAATATCCAGGTAACTCCGGCTAAGATCCTTAAAATCCTTATTGTTTTCCTTTTGCCGGTTAAACAGTTTGGTAGTGTTCATTCCGGAAATTGCTTCCTGCAAAAAGGAGTTGATATTGGATATTTTTGCCCTGACGATTCTGAAAGTTATTCTAACTTTGGATCTGAATATAAAGGTGGCGATAGCCAGCAGGATCAGTACTGAAAAGGCTATAAGTGATAGTTTCCAGTTTAAAGAGAGCATCACAATCATAATGCCCAGTATCATAAATATGTCTCCAAAGACAGTGACAATTCCCGAGGATAGCATTTCATTTAGGGTTTGAACATCAGTAGTGACCCTGGTCATGATTCTTCCTACCGGATTTTTATCAAAGAAGGACATGGGCATCTTATTTATATGGGAAAAGATATCCATCCTCATATCGTACATTATCTTCTGTCCCATATATTCGGTGTAGTATCCCTGAAAGTACCTGATTACAAATTCAAATAATATTACCAGACCATATAGGACTACTATGTAGAGAAGCCCTTTAAATTCCCCGGGCATAATATAATTGTCAATAGCTATTTTTATCAAGAACGGCCCTGCCATCTGCAGGCCTGCTGTAACCAGAAGCAGAAAGATAGTAAAGGCCAAAAGGAGCCGGTACGGCTTTATATATCTAAAAAGTTTTGAAATTATTTTTTTATCTATTTGTTTTTCTACTAGATCTTTTTCGTAAAAACCTTCTAACATCTTTTGCCCCTTGGTTATTTTAAACTTCTTCTCTTAATTCTTCAGATAGTTGCTGTCTGTAATATAAGCTCTGATATATGTTGCATTTTTTCACAAGCTCACTGTGTTTTCCCATTTCTTTTATTTCTCCATTATCAATAACCATAATCAAATCAGAGTCTTTTATGGTGGAAATACGGTGGGAAATTATTATGGTAGTAATACCACAAGTTTTTTGTTTTAAATCAGAAAGTATCAATTCCTCGGTATTGGTGTCCACGTTTGAAAACGAATCATCAAAGATTAAAATTACAGGCTCTGAAAGCAGAGCTCTGGCTATGGCCAGTCTCTGTTTCTGTCCCCCTGATAAGGTAACTCCACGTTCACCAATAAGAGTTTCATATTTTTGGGGGAACTGTCTTACATCCTCATGGAGATGGGATGTTTTTGAAACTTCTATAATTTTATTTATAATCTCACTCTCACTTAGATGTGATAGGAGCTCCTCTTTTCCAAATAAAATGTTTTCCCTGATTGATTTTGAGAAGAGGAAAGGTTCCTGGGTAACATATCCAATATTTGACCGGAGAACTTCCAGGGGGTAGGACCTTATATCAAATCCATCTATCAGAATCTTACCCTTCTGTGGATTGTAAAGACGGGGAATGAGGTTAACTATAGTTGATTTTGCAGACCCGGTAAATCCTACTATACCCACCTTCATCCCTGCTTTAATATCGAAACTCATGTCTTTGATTACCCAATTATTTTCAATGGCACGGGTGAAGGTATCTTTAAAGTCAATAAAGTTTTCCTTAATAAGCTTTTTTGTTTTTTCACTGAGTTCATATCTAAAAAATACATGATCAAAACTGATATTACCCTGTAAAGTTTTTATGGTTGCCGGCTTTTTGGGACTGGTAATATCTGGTTCTATTCTGAATATATTATTAATTCTACCCATTGAAACGGAACCACGCTGGATTAAATTTATGACCCACCCCAGGGAGATAAGGGGCCAGGTAATGAAGCCAATATAAGCAGAAAATTGAACGAATTGGCCTATGGTCAAAGTTCTATCTATTACCTGTCTTCCACCTACCAGCAGGACAACCATAGTTCCAATTCCTCCTATAAAAATCATTGATGGCCAGAACAGGCTTCTAACTCTGGCAAGGGATAGATTCCTTTTTATATAATCCAGGTTTAATTTGGAAAACGTGTTTTTCTCATTTTCTTCCTGGGTAAAAGATTTTACAACTTTCATTCCGGCAATACTCTCCTGGGTTTTAGCTGAAAGGACAGCATATTGTTCCTGAGACTTTTTAAATCTCCGATATAACATAGCGCCCAGCCTGCTTACCAGCACGGGAATCAAGGGAATAGCAATCAGCGAGTAAAGTGATAACCTTACATTTATAAGAAACATTACAGTTAGGGTGGTTATAAAAACAAAAATAGTATTAAAAAGATGTAATAGTCCCGGGCCCAGGAAATTCCTTACTGCTTCAAGATCATTGGTCATAAGGGCCATAATACTGCCTGTTCTGGTATTGGTAAAAAAGGAAGAGTCAAGTTTTTGCAGATGAAAAAAGAAATCAGTTCTGATACTGTATTCAATTTTCCTGGATATGCCTACAAGCATTTTTCTCATATAAAATCTAAAAAGACCCTGAACTGCTGCAACTCCGACCAGAAGTGTGCCGTACTTTAGAAGGGTAGTTGCATCAGAGAATTTTTCTATACTGTCAATGGCCAGTTTTAGTATCCAGGGAATAAGAAGTGCCGCTGCATTGGTCAGAAAAATAAATATGACACTTCCTGAAAAGTAAAGGCTGTGTTTTCTTAGATATTTTAAAAGTGTTTTTAGTTCCTTAATGGATAACTCCTTTATATAATAACATCCACAAATTAATGATTATATTAAAATAAAATCTGTAAGTAAATTTTTTATCAATGGTCGCTGGTATTATTAGAAATTATATTTAAGAGTAAAATATTTTTTCATTTAAAGTGAAAAAATTATTTTGTAAATTTATTAAAATCTTTTATAATATAGTTGACAGCAATGTTATTATCTAATAAAATTATAGCCGAAAGCAAGGTTGGTGGGTATATTGTTTGATGAATATGATAAAAGTTATCCTATAGAGTTAGTAGCTGATTTTTTAGGGGTAAACAGCAGGACACTTTATTATTATGAAAGATTTAGCCTTGTATGCCCCCTGAGGAGAGGCAGAAAAAGATATTATTCTAAGGCGGATATCAGGTGGCTGGAGTATGTGAGGGAACTTATGTACGATCAGGGGATGAATTTAAGGTCAATAATCATCCTTATAAGAAGGAGAGATAATATAATTCTGGGGTATTGTCCAGAAGACGTGGTTGATTGTTTTAAGAATTACTTGATGCAGATTAGTAAAGAAAGAGAGTAACTGTTAATATTAAATTTGAGTTAATTTGTAAAAATAAATAACAAAGAAAGGATGTATATAATATGGCAAAAGCAGTAGGAATTGATCTTGGGACAACTAATTCGTGTATAGCAGTTATGGAAGGTGGTAAAGCAACAGTTATAACTAATAGCGAGGGCGGCAGGACCACACCTTCTGTAGTAAGTATAACTAAAAAGGGAGAAAGACTGGTAGGACAGTTAGCAAAAAGGCAGGCAGCCTTAAATCCTGAAAATACTATCTATTCTATTAAAAGATTTATTGGCAGAAAGTATAGTGAAGTGGAAAGTGAAAGAAAGATAGTATCATATGATGTAAAAAAAGGCAGAAATGATCTGGCTGAGGTGGAGATGGCAGGTAAAAGCCATACTCCTGAAGAGGTATCGGCTATGATACTGCAGAAATTAAAAACAGATGCAGAAAGTTATCTGGGAACCAAAATCACAGATGCTGTAGTTACTGTTCCTGCGTATTTTAATGATGCTCAGAGGCAAGCAACCAAAAACGCCGGGAAGATTGCAGGGCTTAATGTCCTGAGGATAATCAATGAACCAACAGCTGCATCGCTGGCCTATGGACTTGAAAAAAAGAAAGAAGAGAAGATTTTAGTATTTGATCTGGGAGGTGGAACATTTGATGTTTCCATACTGGAAGTCAGCGAAGGATTGATTGAAGTAAAAGCAAGTCATGGCGATATGCACCTGGGTGGAGATGATTATGATGATAGGATTATGAATTATGTTGCAGATGAATTTAAAAAAGGGCATGGAATTGATTTAAGAAAAGATAAACAGGCCCTGCAGAGATTGATAGAGGCGTCGGAGAAGGCAAAAGTAGAATTATCTGCAGTTATGGAAACAAATATAAATCTTCCTTTTATTACAGCTGATGCCAATGGACCCAAGCATCTTGAAGTAAAGATAACCAGAGCCAGGTTTGAGCAGCTAACAGCAGATCTTACTGACAGGTGTAAGGAACCCCTGGAGAAAGCCTTAAAAGAATCTGGTCTGAAGACTTCTGATATAGATGAAGTGATACTTGTAGGTGGAGCAACCAGAATGCCGGTAATACAAAAGCTAGTAAAAGATTATACAGAAAAAGAGCCTCATAAGGGTGTAAATCCTGATGAAGTAGTTGCAGTAGGAGCAGCTATACAGGCTGGGGTGTTAAAAGGAGATGTAAAAGATATAGTGCTTCTGGATGTAACTCCCCTTTCTCTTGGTATTGAAACTTTAGGTGCGGTTATGACCAGGTTGATTGAAAAGAATACTACTATCCCTACCAAGAAGAGTGAGATATTTACCACTGCAGCTGATAACCAGACCAGTGTGGATATTCATGTCCTCCAGGGGGAACGGGATATGGCGGGGGATAATAAAACTATAGGAAGATTTAGATTGGATGGGATTCCACCTGCCCCCAGAGGAATTCCGCAGATAGAAGTAACGTTTGATATTGACGCAAATGGAATAGTAAATGTTACTGCTAAGGATACTGCTACAGGTAAGGAGCAGAAAATTACTATTACCGCAACATCACATCTGACTGATAGTGAAATTGAAAGAATGGTTAACGAAGCAAAAGAGCATGCTGAAGAAGATAAGAAGAAGCGTTCTCTTGTTGATGCAAAAAATAATGCTAACGGTTTAATTTATTCTACAGAAAAGTTGATGAAAGAAGTTGGCAGCAAAGTTCCTGAGGATATGAAGAAGAATATTGAAGAGCAGGTTAAAATTCTAAGTAAGAGCCTGGAATCAGATAATGCTGACCAGATAAAGAAAGAGACAGAAAAATTGCAGAATCTGCAGAATGAGTTGTCACAGAGGCTTTATGCGCAGGCTGGGGCAGGTACCGGTCCCGGTACAGGACCAGGAAGCCCCGGAGCCGGGACAACAGGGGAGCAGAAGGCAGGCGGCAAGCAGGGAGGTAATGGAGAAGAAGAAGTGATTGATGCAGAATTTGAAGCGAAAGATGATGAGAATAAATAATAGAAATAAGTACTAAGTAATGGTGTTATTTTTAGCTTAAGAAAATATGTTTTTTAATGCCTGCCCATAGCTTTATTTAGAGGTTATGGGCAGGTGTGTTTATGAAAAATATGTGGGTGGATATAAATGGTTGAATATAAAGATTATTATAAAATATTAGGTGTAAATAAAAGTGTATCACAGGATGAGATAAAAAGAGCATTTAGAAAGCTAGCAAGAGAATATCATCCGGATGCAAATCCAAATGATCCCGGAGCAGAAAGTAAATTTAAGGAAGTTGGAGAGGCGTATGAGGTGCTAAAGGACCCTCAGAAGAGGTCAAGGTATGATCAATTGGGTGTAAACTGGAAACAATATGCTCATGCAGGCGCCGGCTGGCCCGGAGGGGGCAGAAAAACTTATACCTATGACTTTGGAGGCAGAGGTTTTAACTTCGAAGATCTTGGCAGCGGTTTTTCTGACTTTTTCGAAATGTTTTTTGGAAGAGAATCTGATGATAAATTTTCTGGCTTTGATTCAGGTTTTGGTCCACAGTTTGGTAGAGGTACCCGTACTAATATGCAAAAGGGTCAGGATATGCAGTCTGAACTCAGTATAACTTTAAGGGAAGCTTACTCAGGCACACAGAGATCACTTAAATTGCAAACAGGAGGCAGAACCAGGACTGTTAATGTAAAAATCCCTGAAGGGATTAAGGATGGCGGGAAAATCAGAGTAGCAGGAGAAGGTGCAAAGAGTCCAGCTGGTGGACCGGCTGGAGATTTATATCTGGTAATAAATATTGCCCCCCATAACTTTTTTACCAGAAAGGGAGATGACTTATACTGCGAAGTGCCGGTTACCATAAAGGAGGCTTTTTATGGAGCAAAGATTGATATACCGACTTTCAGCGGGAAAATTATGGTAAAGGTCCCGCCAAAAACCCAGGGTGGAAAAACTCTCAGACTTAAGGGTAAAGGAATACCGAAATTAAGGAGCAGCGAATTTGGCGACCTGTATGCCAAAATTAAGCTGATACTGCCGGAAAAATTAAACAGTGAACAGAAGAGGCACTTTGAAGAATTTGCAAGGAGTTATGACGAAAATCCAAGGGAAAATATTATCATATAATTTAAAAGTTTGACCGGTATCATGAGGGTGATCTAAGTATATGCAAATAGATAAATTTACCATAAAAGCGCAGGAGATACTATCACAGGCTCAGAGAATTGCATCTGAGAATGGACATCAGAGTATTGATGATATTCATTTGATATCTGCTATGCTTAAACAAAAGGACGGGATAATTATACCTATCCTGAAAAAGCTGGAGGTCAACATTGATGATTTCAGCAGTAAAATAAATGATACGCTGGCAAGACAACCCAAAGTTTCCGGGCAAACAGCTCAAATATATATTAGCCCGGAGTTAAATGATATATTAAATGGCGCTTTCAATGAGGCTGAACAGCTAAAGGATGAATATGTCTCAACTGAACACATTTTGATCTCTATTGCTCAAAGCAATGGAAGAGTGGGACAGCTTTTAAAACAGTATGGTGTTACCAAAGATAGAATATATCAGATTCTGGTTAGCATAAGGGGCAGCCAGAGAATAACAGACCAGAATCCTGAAGACAAATACCAGGCGCTTAAGAAGTTTGGGAAAGATATTACCGAGCTGGCAAGAAAAGGGAAACTGGACCCGGTAATAGGAAGAGATGATGAAATAAGAAGGGTGGTACAGGTACTATCCAGGAGAACCAAGAACAACCCCGTTCTTATTGGTGACCCCGGTGTGGGTAAAACAGCCATTGTTGAAGGGCTGGCCAACAGGATAGTATCAGGGGATGTTCCCGAAAGTCTTAAGGATAAAAAAGTGGTAGCTCTGGATATGGGTTCTCTTGTAGCCGGCTCTAAATACAGGGGCGAATTTGAAGACAGATTAAAAGCAGTGCTGAAAGAAGTGTCCAGGGCTGAAGGCGATATAATCTTGTTTCTGGATGAGCTGCATACTGTGGTTGGAGCGGGGGCGGCAGAAGGTGCTGTTGATGCTTCAAATATGTTAAAGCCCATGCTTGCCCGGGGTGAGCTTCATGCTATAGGAGCAACAACGCTGGATGATTATAGAAAGCATATTGAAAAGGATGCAGCACTGGAGAGAAGATTTCAGCCTATCCAGATAGACGAGCCATCGGTGGAAGATACAATTTCAATACTTAGAGGGCTTAGAGAAAAATATGAAGTACATCATGGGGTCCGGATAAAAGATTCCGCTCTTGTATCTGCAGCAATTCTTTCAGACCGGTATATATCCGACCGGTTTTTGCCGGATAAGGCTATTGACCTCATGGACGAGGCTGCTTCAAAATTAAGGATTGAGATAGACAGTATGCCTGCGGAAATTGATGAGGCAGAAAGAAAGATAAAACAACTTGAAATTGAAGTGCAGGCATTAAAGAAGGAAAAAGATAAAAATTCTGCAGCCAGAATGGAAAAGATAACAAGGGAGCTTTCTAATCTTAAAGAAAAAAGCAATTTAATGAAAGTTCACTGGCAGCAGGAAAAAGAAATAATAAAAAACATCAGAGGCCTGAAGGAAGAAATTGAAAAGACTAAAATAGAAGCAGAACAAGCAGAGAGAGATGCTGATCTTCAGAAAGCGGCAGAACTCAAATACGGGAAACTCCTGGAACTTCAGAAGAAGTTAAATGAAGAAAATAAAAAGCTGGAGCAGCTGCAGAAGAGTCAGAAGATGCTAAAAGAAGAAGTAGATGAGGAAGATATTGCAGAAGCTGTTTCCAAATGGACTGGCATTCCGGTTACAAGATTGATGGAAGCAGAAATTGATAAATTAATTCATATGGAAGAAAGATTAAGAAAGAGAGTTGTTGGACAGGATGAAGCTATATCTGTAATCTCAAATGCTATAAGAAGAGCCAGGGCTGGTCTTCAGGACCCAAACCGTCCTATAGGTTCATTTATATTCTTGGGACCCACCGGGGTGGGCAAAACCGAGCTTTCAAAAGCTCTGGCACAGTTCTTGTTTGATGATGAAAGAGCTATGGTAAGGATAGATATGTCCGAGTATATGGAAAAACATACTGTATCAAGACTTATTGGCGCTCCTCCTGGCTATGTTGGATATGAGGAAGGGGGATACCTGACAGAAGCAGTAAGGAGGAAACCATACAGTGTTATGCTTCTGGACGAAATTGAGAAAGCTCACAGCGATGTTTTTAATATATTGCTTCAGATAATGGATGACGGCAGGCTTACGGACGGGCATGGAAGAACTGTTGATTTCAAAAATACGGTTATTATTATGACTTCCAATATCGGCAGCCAGTGGATAACTGAGCTTGGAGAAAAAGACGAAGAAGAAATGAAAAAAAGAATTACAGAAGCAATGAAAAATAACTTTAAACCGGAATTTTTAAATAGGGTAGACGACATTGTTATATTTCACAGGCTGGGGATGAATGAGATAACTAAAATTGTTGAGATTCAGGTTGAAAAATTAAAAGAGATTTTAAAAAGCAGGAAGTTAAGCCTTGATATAACAGATAAGGCTAAAAAGATTCTGGCAAAAGAAGGGTTTGATCCTGTTTATGGAGCCAGACCGTTAAAGAGAGTAATACAGAATGAAGTTCAGAATGTACTGGCTATGAAACTCTTGAATGGAGAGATAAAAGAAGGGGATAAAGTAACTGTAGATGTAACCGGCCCGGAAGGAAGAGTGCTGGATTTTAAGGTTAAAAAATGAAAAATCCTTATTTTTATGTTTAATATGTGACAGAAAAGTTATAATATTTAAATATGAACAAAGTACTTCGCAAAATATGCCAATTTAGGAATATAAACGAAGTACTTCGTTTATTTTAAGTTATATGAAATGGTGGTTTCAAAATGAATGAAGAAATGAAAAATATGAAAACTAACGATACTACTCAATTAACATTAGAAAATTTAGAGGCTGTTCCACTTACTTATGGAGCGGTGATATTGAATAAAGAAAAATTTATTGAGATTTTATCTCAAGTTGTTACTCTAAATGACATATGTTCCATCAAAAATAGAATATTTATGTTAAAAGACATTGTAACTAATCATAAGAAAGATCAAGAAAGTATGTTAAATATTGACGCAAATGGTGACACTATCTCCTTACGCAGAGGTATCCTAATATCTGAATTTAATCAAATCTTAGAATCGCAGACAATTGAGAGAGCAAAATACTATATAAAAAGATTAGAAAATGGAATTCAAAAAGTCAAGACAACTAAAATCAACGACATAAATCTTCTTCGGTGGAAAGAGTATGATGATATCATTACTGATAGCCTTTGGATATTGGATAAAAGAGATACTTCATGCGCTCTCTTGGATGGTATTGGGGTAATTTCATTCCCCAAATTCCTCATCAAATGATGTTAAGATACACAAAAAAGGGAGATTGGGTTTTAGATGCTTTTGTGGGAAGTGGCACAACCTTAATCGAATGCAGGAGATTAAGCAGAAATGGAATAGGAATAGAATTAAACCAAGAAGTAGCACAGGAAGCAAAGAAATTGATTGAAAAAGAACAAAATAAGGGGAATGTAGTTACCGAGGTAATTATTGGGGACAGCAGAACAATAGAAATAAAAGAAATTTTAGCGAAGCACAAAATTAATCAAGTTCAACTTCTTATTATGCACCCTCCATACCATGACATTATTAAGTTTTCAAAAGATGAAAAAGACCTTTCAAATGCGAAAAATACAGGGGAATTTTTAAAAATGTTTGGTGATGTGGTAGATAACGCAACTCCATACTTAGAAAAAGGACGATATTTTGCTTTAGTTATTGGTGATAAATATTCCAAAGGCGAATGGATACCTTTGGGATTTTACTGCGTGAATGAAGTATTGAAGAAAGGATACTTATTAAAAAGTATAATTGTAAAAAATTTTGAAGAGACAAGAGGAAAAAGAAATCAAAAAGAGTTATGGAGATATAGAGCATTAGTTGGTGGATTTTACATTTTTAAACATGAATATATCATGTTATTCAAAAAGAAAGGTGGTTAATATGAGAACGCACGTTTTTATAGTAAACGATGATACATTTCCGAGTCATCTCCAGTACTTATTTGCAGGAACAGGGGCAAAAGAGAAAGATGAATATATCAGTTTGCTATCAGATATAAAGAGAGTTAGACGAGATGATCTTGTTCTTTTTTATATTGAGGCAACCACAAAAGTAAAAGGCGGATTTTACGGCATTTTTAAGATTGCTGACCAAAATCCAATAGTGTTTACTGTCACTGGACAACATGGGTTTCAGCCAAATTTGGGAAAGAAATTGATATATAGAACATTACTCGAACCATATGAGGTATATTCTGAAGGAGTACCCGAATGGGAGGCGTTAGATAAACTACCTGTTTATGTTACAGAAATTCAATGGAGTTTAATTTATAGGAAATTAAAAGGTAAAAGAGGCTGCACTCCATTACTCCCTTGGGAAGCCCAAAGATTAATAGATATAATAAGAAACAAAAATGCAGGAATACCGATAGTAAATTCTCAATTTACTGGAGGTTTTGATTGGGATAAAAATAATAGAAGGATAAAAACCATTTCAAATAGACAAAATTATCCGTATCCGAGAAATTTCAACTATAATGTATTAGCAGAAATCTGTGAATTGCAACGGCGAAAAAGAGCATACGAAGTTCATCTCCAGTTATATTTTACAGAGAATATTGGAATTAATAAGAGCTTGGATACCATAGCTGGAAATAATCTTATTTGGTTTGGAAATGAAGTGGCTTGTGGTGTGGGGATGCAGAAAATAGACATTTTAACCATCTGTCAGAATGGCGAGAAAAAGGAATATAGATTAGTAGAATTGAAAGA
>JADHVN010000022.1 GCA_016783995.1 Actinomycetota bacterium | reverse complement strand
ACTACCAAAAAGGAAGATATCTTTAAAGCAATAATAGAAGGTCTAATTTATGAGATAGCATTCAATGTTGAGCTTGCTGAAAAGTCAGGAGTAAAAATTACAGAACTTAGAGCAGTAGGTGGTGGGGCTAAATCAGATAAAGAGCTTACTCTTAAGTCATCAATTTTGGGGAAGCCTATAAAGAAGATGCAAATAACTGAGGCTGGATGTCTTGCCACAATGATGCTTGCGGGTAGTGCAACAGATAAATTTACACTTGAGCAGGCGATTTCAAGTTTTATAAAAGTGGAGAGAGAATTTTACCCTGATGAGAAAATAA
Source organism: Actinomycetota bacterium (assembly GCA_016783995.1). The sequence goes on along the minus strand of JADHVN010000022.1, from coordinate 14,376 downwards.
GAGAAAAATATTTAGATAGGTTTGTGAAATATAAAAAAATTTACAACCTTATAAGCCAGATTTATTGATTTTTTTAAACCGTAAATTGACTTAAGTTTTATGTTATAATCCATATTGTAACTAAAGACGAGATTAAGGAAAACTGTGGTAAGTGAAAATAGCGGGATAAAAATTGCTGCCTCTATTCTAAATAGTAATTTTATAAACCTGGCGAGCGAGATTAAAAAAGTTGAAAAGGCCGGAGTGGAGATGCTTCATATAGACGTTATGGATGGAAACTTTGTTCCAAACATAACTATTGGTCCCCCCATTATAGAATGCTTGAGAAAAAATACCGGACTTTTTTTGGATGTGCATCTTATGATTAAAAAGCCTGATAGACTTATTGACAGTTTTATCGAAAGTGGAGCAGATCTGATAAATGTTCATGCTGAAGAATGCCCTCATCTAGACCGGACATTGAATTATATAAAACAGGCAGGTAAGAAAGCTGCAGTCGCATTAAATCCTTCAACACCTTTATGCTTCATAGAGAACGTCCTGGGACTTGTTGATATGGTATTGATTATGACGGTCAATCCTGGATTTGGGGGTCAGAAATTCATACATGATATGGTTTATAAGATTAGAAAGTTAAAGGCAATGATTGAAGATTACAGAATATATTCCTCTAATGTAAAAAAATGTGTTGATATTCAAGTGGATGGAGGGATTAATATTGATACAGCCCCGATTGTTGCCGGAGCAGGGGCGAATGTATTGGTAATGGGCACAGCTATTTACGAGTCAGATAATCCTGCAGAATATATAAAGAAAGTAAGAGATAAAATATTAATGGTAAAAACAGTCTAGTTAACTGTTTTCTTCTAATATAATAATAATATAAAAATATATATGAAGGTGATATCAATAAAAAAATAGTCCTGTCTTTCTGGATAGGACTATTTTTTTATTATGTAAATTAGTTTATAATAAATTAATCGGCTGATATTGCTTCGGTTGGGCAACTCTCTACTGCTTCTTCAATACACTCTTCATCATTCTCTTCATAATCATTCTTGATAACTTCTGCTATATCTTCATCCTCATTTAATTTAAAAATATCCGGGCATGTTTCTTCGCACAAACCGCATCCGGTGCAGAGATCCTTATCTATTTTTACTTCCATTGGGTTCCTTTCCACTTTTTAATTTATAAATCTTCTTTATTCTTTAGTAATATTGTTATGTAATATACAAAATTTTTTTTTCTATTTCAACAAAAAAGTTTTTTATTTATCTGTAGAATTGTCAGTTAGAAACAGAGGATTTATTGACTATTAAAAATAGGATTGCTATTATTTGGTGGTTAATCAATTGGTATAATTTTTCTAAAATTTAGAAGAATAATAGTAATTATTTATGGAAATTCTTATGAAAAATATATTGCCTAGAAAGTTTTACGGGAGAGATACATCAGAAGTAGCCAGGAATTTACTGGGCAAGGTACTGGTGAAATTTAGAGGACCGGAAATGGTTGGGGGGATAATTCTGGAAACAGAAGCTTATTATGGCGAAGATGACCCTGCCAGTCATGCTTATGGTGGAAAGACACCCAGAAGCGAGATAATGTTTGGAAAGCCAGGCATTGCCTATGTCTATATGTGTTATGGGATGTATTATCTATTAAATGTTGTAACCGAAAATGAAGGAAAACCGGGTGCGGTATTAATAAGAGCATTGAAACCCATTTGGGGAATTGATATTATGAAAAAAAGAAGAAATGTCAATCTGGAGGGCAGGCTTACAGACGGACCGGGTAAATTAACCATAGCACTGGGTATAGATATAAAAGATAATGGTGCTGACATTGTAAGAGGGGAAAATAGATTATATTTATCTGACTATAAGACGGAGGATAATAATCTTAAAATAATAGTGGCGGAAAGAATAGGCATAAAAAAAGGGGAAGACAGGCCACTTAGATTTTTGATTCAAAATAAATAAGTATAATTTTTTAAAATATATTAAATAATATGTGCATGGATTATAGAAATACTTTGAATATAATTGGTTTAAAGAATTATTAACGAGTTTTTAAGGGATGGAGTAAATTTTATTGGAGTTATAAATATGGAAGATTTTAAAAAATTAAACAGGTTACCGTATATTACTAAAAGGATGTATATAATTAAGAACATATGTGAATTAAAAAAGGTTGATTTAGAATATTTATTTGGCCTTTTTAATTTATACAATAAGAAGAATAGTGGGAAATGGTTCTGGCAGAAAGCAACCTTTACCGGAATGCTTAAAGATGCTTATGACAATTTTAATGCGGCTGTAGATGAAACTGTAAAGGATTTAAAGCAAGCTGATGAGAAAAAAACAAAAGAGCAGATAAAATCTGCTTCAGTTATATTAGATAAACTCCTGGTCGGTTTGGAAATGAACTGCAATGTTAACCGGGAAAATGATTTTAATAATGTTAAAGGGTTTTTAGATAAAAATTTAAAAGTATTAATTAATGATAGTTTGAAAAGAATGGAATAGTATTTTAATCAGAGATTGGGTATTTCACTCTGTATTTTTGGCCTTCCTCGTAGGTTACTTCCCCATAATAAGGTAAAATATCTGGACTAGTTAATTCTGAAGCAGCCTCGTATGTACCGGCGCTGATCTCTATTTCATCAGACGTGGAGTTTTTTTCAACTATTATTATTTTATATTCAGGTCCCTTTAGATATACAGTTAAATCAAATTCGGTGTTATTTTCAATTATCAATATACTCTTTTCAGGACCCCAAAATTTACGCTCGGGAACAGCTGGCGAAAGCGAATTACAAGTTGAAGAAGCTATCAATTTTAATTTTGAATCAATTAGTAAGGGATTAATTTCTTCCTCTAGTTCTGGATTATATTCAACAATTATTTCATAAAGTAACGATGCTTTTTTATAACTACCGGAATTATATTTATCCCTGGCAATACTTTTAAGGGTATCGGGTGGTATATTGTAGAATACCCCTCTTTTCTCATAATCTGAAATATTATTATAGTTATTATTCTGGACTTCCATGTCTAAAATTTTTAGAAATTCTTCAACACCTTCTACATAATTAAAATTATTTACTAGTTCTATTGCTCTGTTAATGTAGTTATTTGATAAAAGATAACTGGCCTTATAAAAATATTCACTATCATTATAGTTATTAATTATATTCTCAAGCGCTTCTATGGATTTTTCCCAGTTTTTGGTTTTATTAAAATTCAAAGCTGTATTATATAAATATTCAGGGATTTTATATATTGCAATAAAGGCTTCATTTGTATCAGGAAAGTTACTTTTAATATCTTCAAGCACTTCAACTGCATTTAAATAACTCTCGGCGGACTGGCTATATTTTTCATTTTTATGATAATCAAGAGCTAATTTTGTATAACATTCTTCTAAAATATTTTTTATTTTAAGATTGTCATCACCGAATATTTCTGAATCTATTGCTTTTTTAAAACTATCAATTGCTTCCAGATAGTTACCATTTGAGTAGTAAGCATATGAAATTTTTTCCAGTGCATCATCTGCAAGCTTGCTGTTGGGGTAATTATTTAGAAGTGTATTGTAATAATTTATTGATTGGGAATAGTCTTTATTGTCAAAACTTTTTTCTGCTTTATTTTTCAGAGCAGATGGACCAAAAAAATTTGATAGTATTAACCCTGTAAGAGACAGTATAAAGAATACAACGAAGAATGAACTTCCTCTGGTTCTCCTTGTAAAATTAAATATCGTAAGTATAAGGCTTATTATGATTACAGGTATACAGACAAATGGTAACATATCCCAGAAATATCCTATGTTCATATAAAAGAGGTAACCCATTCCTATAGTGATTAATATAAATACAATCATAAAAAAAATTGAACCAGGACCAATTCTATATTTTCTTCTATATGTATACATAATTTTAGACTTTTAATAATGGATTTTAAAATATTAGCATAAAAATTGATTATTAAAAACAAAGGTTATAATACATAAAATAAGTATAATTATAAAATTTAATATTTATGTATGGATATGTGTATATATATGTGTTAAAGGTCCTATATGATCGGATATGAATGTATGAAGATGTATATAATTTATTAATTTTTAAGTTTTTTTAAGCTCCATTATTAAAGTGTCCCAGTATTTTCCATTATAAAGATGATTTTTCTTCTGGGTCTGAATCAGCTTAAATCCACAATTTTTATATACTTTTATTGCCCGGTGGTTATATTTGTAAACATTTAATTTAATACTTTTAAGATCCAGCTCAAACATTGCAAATTTTGTAACATTCATTATTGTGTCAGAGCCGTAACCTTTATTCCAGTAACCTTTCTCACCAATTACAATACCCAGCTCACAGTCACCTTTTCCCCAGTTGATTTTGTGCAGGGCACAATTGCCAATATGAAGATTTGTATTTATATCTTCAATAGCAAAGACTATATCATTCTTGGAACTTTGAATGAATTTAAACCATTTAAGTTCCTGTTCTTCTGTATAGTCGCAAAAGTTCTGGCTCAAATACATATTGACAGAAGAGTCCTTTAACCAGGCCAAAGATCTTTTTAAATCACCTTTTTCCAGTACTCTCAGGATTATTTTTTTACCAATAATTTTTTTTACAGGGTAATTATTTAAATTTTTCTTTCCGGACAAGTTATTTATTGCCTTTTATTTTTTACCTAGCCTATTTATAAATGCTTCTATAAGATCAATAGGAACCGGGAATATAATTGTTGAATTCTGTTCTGTTGCTATTTCTTTTAGGGTCTGAAGGAACCTGAGCTGTACAGAGACCGGATATTTACTCAACACCCTTGCAGCCTCAGATAATTTTTCAGAGGCCTGGAATTCTCCTTCTGCATTGATTATTTTTGCTCTTCTCTCTCTTTCGGCTTCAGCCTGTCTTGCAAATGCTCTCTGTATGGATTGAGGCAATTCAACATCTTTAATTTCAACGATTGAGACTTTAACTCCCCATGGATCTGTTTGCTCATCTATTACTTTTTGGAGTTCCTGGTTGATTTTATCCCTTCTTGCCAGTAAATCATCCAGCTCAGCCTGGCCTAATATGCTTCTTAGCGTGGTTTGAGCTATTTGTGATGTTGCTACAATATATCTTTCTATTTTTACCACGCTTTTTGCGGGATCCATTACTCTGAAATATATTACCGCATTTACTTTTACCGGTACATTATCTCTGGTAATAATATCCTGCGGCGGCACATCCATTGTGACAGTTCTTAAGTCAACCTTAATCATTTTATCCACAAACGGAATTATCAGGAATATGCCAGGCCCTTTTGTTCCCCTAAGTCTTCCAAATCTAAATATTACACCCCTTTCATATTCTCTTAAAATCTTAACAGCTGAAAGCAATAATATTAAGACAATAATTATACCGAATATTATTGCTACTGTTGGACCTACTAACATTTTAACCTCCTTTTTTGTTTTAATTGTTTTGTTTATTTAATATTTTTACCATTAAAGTCAGACCTTTTAAAGATATTATTTTAACTTCCTGGCCTTTTTTAATTTTTTTTCCATCCTCAGATACTGCCTTCCAGATTTCCCCGTATACTTTAACCAGACCCTGTGGATTTAAGTCCTGGCAGACTACTGCGGTTTCTCCAGTAATTCCTGCTTCACCGGTAACGGGTTTTTGCCTGTGAACCTTATAAACTGCCCTTATTACAATAATTAAAAAACCGGATACTATAACTGAAGCACTGATTATCAGACTTGTAGCTATTTTAAGATAAGGAGCATCAGTGTCAACAAGTAAAAAGGATCCTATAAGAAGTGAAGCTACGCCTGCTATTGAAAGTATTCCACCCAGGCCAAGCACTATATCCAGAATGAATAAAATTATGGCTAAAATTATTAGAGCCAGTCCGGCATAGTTTATAGGAAGAATGTTAAATGCATAAAACCCCAGGATTAAAAATAAGACACCGATTGCTCCTGAAATTCCCAATCCTGGTTGGGAGAATTCATAGATTATTCCAAATATACCTATAATAAATAATATATAGGCAATATTCGGATTTACTATAATGTGAAGAAACCTGGAAATAAAACTCATTTCAATTTTTTCGGTTCTGGCAATCTTTCCGTTTATAAGGAAAGTTTTACCTGATTTTTCAATGACTCTGCCGTCTATTTTTTCTAACAATTCTTCTATATTTGAAGCAGTAAGATCTATTACTCCCAGCTCCAGCGCTTCAACAGCGGTAATAGAAACACTTTCCCTTACCGCCTTTTCTGCCCACTCTGCATTCCGGCCTCTGGACACAGCAAGGCTTTTTATAAAAGAGACTGAGTCATTGGTTACTTTATCCAGCATATCCCCGGATATTTGTTGTTCTCCACCCAGGTTTACCGGATGAGCGGCTCCTATACTGGTAGAAGGTCCCATAGCGGCCAGATCGCTGGAATAAGTTATAAATACCCCGGCGGAAGCTGCCCTGGCACCTTCAGGATAAACAAATACTATAACCGGAATATTTGTATTCAGGATATCAATTATTATTTCTCTCATAGATGCTTCAAGTCCTCCCGGGGTATCCATTAATATAATAAGACCGTAACCAGAATCAAGTGATTTTTTCAAGCATTTTCTTAAGTGATTGGATGTAGGAGGATCTATTATGTCTTTAATCTCACATATATAGAAATTAGTTATTTCTGTATAATTTATTTTGTCATTACTGCTTTTATTATCAAGTGCAGGGCTGTTGGTTGACCCTATTAAAAGAAACGAGCTAATAAATAGCAAAATAATCAGAAATTTAACAATATTTATTTGTTTAAAGGTCGAGCAATTCATTTTTATTTTATCCAGGTTGTTTTAAAGACTTTTTTACCTTATCATTATACTATAAAGTGTTAAAAAATATTCGGGGTATTTTCTGTAAGATATTGAAATCTTATTAAAGTTTATATATGAACTTTTATTGCAGAAACGGGACAGCAATCCAGGCATAACTCACATAAAATACATTTGTCTTTATTGAATTTTAATTTAAAACTTTTATCGTCAAGGATAAGAGCCTGAGTGATACATAAAGAGGTACAGATTCCACAATCTACACACTGGTTCTTATCTATTATTATGTCTTTTGCTGCATCCTGGACGGAAACTCCGGTGCCTGTAAGATATTCAATTGACTGGTCAATTTGAGCCTTATCACCCCTGAGCTCGATTAGCATTTTACCCTCCATATTAGGAGTTATTTCAGCCCTGAGTATATTGAATTCCAGATTAAATTCTTTTACCAGTCTATATGTAATTGGCTTTGTGACAATATTTTCCGGAAAACTCAGCACCAGTTTTCTTTTTATCATCAAAGTTCCTCCTTACTGAGTATATCAAGACTGCTGTATTTCTCCTCCAGGGGCAGGGGGGCAACACTGGCAGTTAAATAAAATTTACCATTTTCAATTTCTTTTTTAAGCACATTGGATATTTCAAGTGCCTTGAAATAACTTGAAACTGAGCCCGTCTGAACAAATTTACCATTAATTTTTATTTTTCCGCTTCTGAGCTGCTTGTAATTGACCTTTCCATAAGAAGGTTTATTTCTTCTTTGAACGGAATAGTCAAAAATTTCGGTATATATATCCTCATCTTTAATTTTTAAGAATTCTACCATCTCTTCATCAATCACCGGGATTGGAATACCAATACCTATAAATATAGTAACACCATAGTTATGGAAAGTGCATGCTTTCAGGTATTGGGGTGACATCTCTTTTAAATTGCCTATAAGAGCAAGAGCCCCGGCCGCACCACATGGGGTACCATTGGGTAATCTCTCTTTGCCTGGATTATGCTGTGTACCGTACCAGGAGACGTAACCCTGACTGCCTCCCAGGAAGATTCTTGTGCCTATCCCAATAGTCCTGTAATATGGGTCATTTAGAAGTGGACTGAGTTGGCCTGCACTACAGTAAGTGGCATTACCAAAATTAGGTAATAACTTTCCCATATAAGTATAAATTGTCCTGTCAGAAGAGTTGGTAGCTACTGGATAATTCTGGTAAGCATTTCTAGGATTGAAAAGATAAGCCTGGTTTATTGTATCCCTGGTTATGTAAGTTTCAATTTCTCTTCTAGGATAACAATCAGTACCATATGCTGTCGCTCTTAGTTTTACAGGTTTTCCTAAAACTAAATCTTCAATTACATATGCTCCACCGTAATTCATTCCTTCTGTCTCTGAAAGTTCTGCAGCACCGATATATACATCTACGGCGGCTATTCCAGTATATGCAGGTACATCATTTAACCACACTTTTGTCATTTTTATAGGAGGATCCGGGTGACCGAAATTTATGAATGCTCCCGAGGAACACATAGGTGCAAAAGTTGCAGTTGTCACCACATCTACTTCTTTTGCTGCTTTTTTTATTCCTTTTTCTTTCACATAATCAATTATTTCTTCAGCAGTTAATACTAAAACTTTTCCGTTTTTTATTTTTTCATTTATTTCTTTAATTGTTTTTGCCATGATATATTTAGATCCTGATTTTGATTTAGTAAACTATAATACTCTAATATTGATATTTTGCCAATAATCATTTGGTTCATTTGGTTCAAGAATAGATTTTTACCTGGCTATATAATATAATTTTTATAAAAGTTACCGGAACCGGTCACTTAAAATTATAAAAAAATTTAATTTTGTAGATGATGTAGTATTTTTTTATAGAAAGGTATTTATAACAAATTGATGAATCCAAAATTTAGAAACCCGCTTATTTTAAGTATTGTTGCAACTGTTTTTTTAATACCGGTTCTTATCCTGACCATGTATATATTTAATTCGGTCAACTGGATAATGTTGATAGTTACTGCTGTTATTTATTTGGTGATTATTTTTTTGGTTTTTTTATATTACGGCAGTTTTGGGAGAAAATAACTCATAAGCAATGACACAAAGTTATGATATAAATATTGAGAGGTTGCTTGCTGGCAAGCTTGATCTGGATAGAAGTATATATAGAAACAGGGTTAAATATAAAGAGAAATATAATTGGAGGATTATATACAAATATAGCGATCTTTTGGTCAGTTGCGATAGAAATATCATTCCTAAACTTGAGAGATTAATTAAGGAAATTTACTATCTGCTTGAATCCTGTATAAAGGAAAATCCATCCTTTCAAAAAAGTTTATCCCCCTTAAAAATTAAGCCTGAGTATCCTCCTGTAATAAAAAAAATGTGCCAGAAGGCGGCTATTTTTAATGTAGGCCCAATGGCTACTGTTGCCGGGGCGGTATGTGACTATCTTGCTTCAGGTTTGGATAAATACTGCAACCGCTTAATAATAGAAAATGGTGGTGATGTTTTTATAAAGAGCAATAAAGATATAGAGGTCGGTGTATATCTTAAGAATAAGCATTTTGAAGATAAGATATATTTAAAAATAAAAGCGGCTGGCACTCCTTGCGGGCTTTGTTCTTCATCGGGAAGTTTTGGTCATTCACTTAGCATGGGGGGTAGTGATTTAGTGGTTGTTCTGGCAAAATCTACTATTAGTGCAGATGGTGCGGCCACTTCAATTGCAAATAATATTAGAGGTCCTAAAGATATTTCTAAAACTATAAGCAGTTATAAAAATATAAAAGATATAACAGGCATTTTAATTGTAAAAGATGATAAGCTGGGTGTTTGGGGGAATATTGAGTTTATAAATAATTAAATCTTTTTGGCTTTCTGGGCATCATCAATATCTTTTTTTTCATCTTTTGATTTAAAAATATCAGCATTTGAACCTATCAGGCTTTCTCCTTTGAATAGTCCTCCTTTAGCTATTGTCCCGACTTCCGCACTTAAAACGCTGAAACCCGCATAAATACAGGGTTTTTAAAAATTTAAAGGCACTACATTTTACACTTTTCTATAATATAAGGAGTTATAGACCTCTTGATATCCAGTATATTATATATCTTCCTGGCATCTCTTTTCATCCTGGAAGGAAGCCCGTAGCGTATTCTTTTATCTCTATCAAATAGAATTGATGTCTGAACCTTCATAAGTGCATATCTTATCTTTTCAATACTTAACTTTTTATACTGAAGTCTTACTCTATATTCCAGATGCTTTACAAGTGCGTAAGCTGCAAAACATATCCCGATATGGGCTTTAATTCTACTTGGCTTCCAGTGATATACTGGCCTTACTTTAAGATCATGCTTTGTAACCCTGAATGCTGCCTCTACATTCCAGAGGTCATTGTATTTTAAAAGCACACTGGCAGGAGAAAGATCTGAATTGGTAACCACTCCATGTAGTCCGTCCCATTTTGCATCGGAAACTATCTTTTCTTCATCTAAAGACAGTTTTGATTTTCCCTCTACTTTAAGGTATTTTCTGTATCCGTGATTTGAAAGGTGGCTTTTGGGGCTTTTTGATTTATCTAATTTGGCCATTAGCTTTGCTATTGCTTTTTTCCTGTCGGCAGCATCTTTTCTGGCCCGGCTTTCACTGTAGCTTACAATTACTTTTCTGTCCCCATTGGGGATTTCTGCTATGCTGTAGTAGCCAGCCTTTACTTTCCGGTAGTTTCTGCCGTCAAGTATCTTCTCCTTTAAGGGTGCAGCCATATTCTTTAGCCTTGCACCCACTATGTAGGAGAGATTATGCTCCTCTAAGCTCTCTAGACACTTAATATTATCTTTTGAGAGCATTGCAGAGTCAGCTACAAATACTATCTTGTCTATATCATATTTTTTTCTAATCTTAGTAAGTGCTGGAACCAGTGTATGTCCTTCATACACGTCACCTGGAAAGATCTCATAATCCACAGGAAGGCCGTCAGTTGTAACCATAAGGGCAAGTAGTACCTGTGGTTGATTGTGTTTGTGGTCCTTCGAAAAGCCGTTCCTCTTAAGGGAATCTTCTTCAAATGATTCAAAGTATACCGTTGTGGCATCGTAGAATATTACATCTATCTTGGTGCCCAGCAGGTTTAAGCTGTTTTGGTATGTAATCTTCTTTAATCTTTCTATGGCGGGCCCATCCAGGCTGTCCATCATCCTGTATACCCTGTCAAGGTCAAGTGTTACCCCGAAGTCTTCTTCTAATAAATCCACTGTTGCCATCTTAGAGACCGGGTTTGCAACCCTTGCAAGTACTATATTTTTAAATATATTAGCAGTAGCTTTGTTTCTTGAGGGCCTTTTAATTACCTTATCGTATCCGAGGTCTGAAAAGAGCTTTCCATATACATCATGTATGCCCGAGACTAGCCTCTGCTCCTCTTTTAGGTTCTTAACATTTACGATATAGTCTGAATCTTTGTACTTTTTGCCGGAATCAGAAAGTTTTACTATCTCTTCGGGCTTAAACAGAAACTCCTGACCCCCTGCCTCAAGCTTTAGCTTTATGGACTCTGCAAGGAACCTTAATTTTTTAAGCTCATCTTGGCAATATGCCATGCCTACATGTCGCACTATCTTCTGGGTAACCCTGTCAGCCTTTCTTACAGACTGGACTATCTGTACCGATTTTCCCACACTATTGGGTGAAGTTTTTACTCTTACAAACATAGTAAAATACTATCATAGAAATACTTATATGTCAATATATAATTTATTCTAAGGCACTACATTGAGCTACAAGGCTCCCTCAACTCTATATGGTGGGGTTTTATGATCTGTCTGGTCTTATTTGAGATAAAAGTGCGGAAGTCAGGTGGGCATCATCAATATCTTTTTTTTCATCTTTTGATTTAAAAATATCAGCATTTGAACCTATCAGGCTTTCTCCTTTGAATAGTCCTCCTTTAGCTATTGTTAGGAGAGCATCTTTCTGAGTTAAGTTTCCAATAAATTTTCCTGTCGTGGTAATTTCAACTTCTCCAGATGCTATCATATCTCCTTTATATGTACCGGCTATTACCGCATCTTTGGTTCTAATATTAGCTTCTACTTTTCCTTCTTTTCCAATTATAATTTCTTTTTCTATTGTAATTTCGCCATTGACTGCACCGTCAATTCTTACTGAACCAGGGCAGTTAATTTTCCCTTCTACTTTAACTCCCTCGGCAATAATAGTAATATTTTTTGAGCCTTTTACTTCGGTACTTTTTCTTGACAGCATACTTTTTCCTCCTTTAAAATTTGCTACTTTTGTAATTATAAATTTTGAATTGTAAGTATTTTTTGCAAGATATTATAACACTTTTTAGCCAAAATTAATGATAATTTTATTACTTTAAATTTTATCTATAAAAATATAGAATGATATTAAATTATGAATTAACCTTATAGTTATAGAGAGATGAAAAGCAAAAATTTACTTACCCATGTTTTTATATTAATCTTAATTTTTCTGTTTATATCAGCAATCACTATTTCATGCCAAATTGTTGGGTATGGCGAGAAAGATACTTCTGAGACCGGAGAAGCCGGGAATATGAATGAAGCTGGTAGCCAGCTTCAGGAGCAAGCAGGAGAAAAATCTGAAGATGAAACGGAAGAAATTACTACAGTAAGTCTCTGGATCAGTGGCCCCATTCCGGAATATATAAGCGCAGAAGTCAGAAATGAGTTAAGCAAAGTTTTTGATGAAATAATAATTGCAGATGAGAAAGAGAATTCCGATGTATGGGTTGAAATTGATATTAGTAGCAAGGAATCAGAAATAAGGTGGGTTTTGGTGCCGGTGGTTTCATTTTTCAGAAGTTTTGACGATATATCATATGAGAATATAAAAGAATTCTGGGCCGGGAATAAGGAGGTTTTAAATTATATATCAGTTGATGGCTCTGAACCCGAACTTATTGTGACTGAAGAAGTTTTTAAAGTGCTTGAAAAGATTTTTGGACAGAAAGAAAATAAGAATATAAAAATAGTGAGCGAAGAAGAGCTTCTGTCAAATATCGAAAATAATAATAGTTTTTCAATTATCCCTTTTGATAATATCGAAAAAAAATATAAGGTACTCAATTTAGATGAGATGTCTGTTTTTGATAAAGATTTAGACATTAATAATTATCCGCTGGCCCTGAATATAAGTCTGGGGAGTAATAACCCTGACTTTGAAAGCAAAATAGCTGAGAGTTTTTCAGGGGTAACAATCACCAACAGGGATATGGAAAAGCTTGTGTCGGTCATTATGACCGGCGTAACAGCAATAGTTAGGCAGGTAGCAAGAAGAATAGAAAGTGATGGAGTTTTATCTCCTGGTGAAAAGATTGCAGAGGTACTAAGAGACGCGGATATTACTCATATAAGTAATGAGTTGCCTTTTGTGGGAGGCTGCACAGGAACAAGACCCCAGGGTTTAATTTTTTGCAGCAGTCCTGAGTATATAAAACTGCTCAGGTATGTTGGAACTGATGTAATTGAACTGACAGGAAATCATATGAATGACTACGGTCATGAATGGATGAACTATACCCTGGATATGTATGATGAAGAGGGTTGGCCCTATTTTGGTGGGGGAAGAAATCTTGAGGATTCATATGGACCAGCTACTTTTGAGATAGGGAGTAACAAAATAGCATTTCTCGGAGCTAATACTTTTGGCCCTGCCAGTAATTGGGCTACAGAAGATACTCCAGGTTCGGCACGTATAAATGTGTGGGATGAAGTAGTAAAAGAGGAAGATATGAGAAAGTTTGAAGCGATAATAGAGGAGTTAAAGAAAGAAGGTTATATAGTAATATTTACTTTTCAGTATGAGGAAACTTATAGCTATACTCCTACTGAGGTTCAGATTGCTGATTTTAGAAGAATTATTGATGCTGGAGCTGATATAGTAAGCGGTAGCCAGTCTCATTATCCCATGGGTGTCGAATTTAGAGGTGACGGCTTTATAAACTATGGGCTGGGTAATTTATTTTTTGGGCAACAGTTAGCTATTCTTGGTAATAATCCCGGAATAATCGCAAAACACATCTTCTATAAGGGCAAACATATAAATACTATTTTAATTACCACCATACTTAATGACTTTAGCCAGCCAAGGCTCACCACTCCTGAGGAGAGGATAGAACTTTTAAAATCTATTTTTGCTGGCAGTATAAGATAATCATATTATTCAGTTTCTAAATAAAGACTATTTGATTTAAGAAATTGTTGTCATTTTTATAAAATAACTTCTAGGAAAAACTTATTTTACCAACGTGGTTTTACCGGTACCCCCGGGGCCAAATAAAAAGAAGCTTTTATCATCAGGATATTTTATAATTCTGGAATACGTAATTCCATTTTACATATCATTTTGGAAATATCAACTCCATATTACATAATTAAAATAATATTTTGCCCAAGCGGACAGCCTCCGGCCGAGCCACAGGCACCATTTACATCACCCTGGCAAATAT
>JADHVN010000021.1 GCA_016783995.1 Actinomycetota bacterium | reverse complement strand
TAAGACCTTGAGATTTTAAGCAATATGTAATAGCAGAAGTAAGAGTTGTTTTACCATGATCAACATGACCTATAGTACCTATGTTCATATGAGGTTTTGTTCTTTCAAATTTTTGTTTAGCCATTTTATAGTCCTTTCTAACTAAGAATTAATTTATCTATTTGAAATTTCATACAGCTATACTTCCTTTAACCCTTCTAATAATATCATTTGCCATATTATCAACAATAGGCTCGTATTTTTTAAATTGCATTGTAAATGTTGCACGTCCCTGAGTTTTTGACCTCAGATCCGTTGCATAACCAAACATAGCAACAAGAGGAACTTCTGATTTAACAATTCTCATTTTATTTCTATGTGTTACTTGCAATATCTTTCCCCTTCTCGAATTAATATCACCAATAACATCACCAACAAACTCCCCAGGTACTACTACCTCAACTTCCATTAAAGGTTCCAGCAATATTGGCGAACATTTCAACATAGCTTGCCTAAATGCTTTTCCTGCCGCAATTCTAAATGCGAGATCTGATGAGTCGACTTCATGATATGAACCATCCAGTAGAATTGCTTTTACATCTACTACTGGATATCCTGCTAATTCTCCACTTTGCATAGCATCAATTATCCCCTTTTCTATATACTTAATGTACTCTCCTGGTATAGCTCCACCCTTAATTTTATTTTCAAATTCAAACCCCTTGCCATACTCATTTGGAATAAAGCGAATAACTACATGACCATATTGACCTCGCCCACCACTTTGTCTTATATACTTTCCTTCAACCTGCGCTTCATTAGTTATAGTTTCCCTGTAAGATACCTGAGGTCTTCCAACATTTGCACTAACGCCAAATTCCCTCAGTAACCTGTCTACTATTATCTCCAAATGAAGTTCACCCATTCCAGATATAATAGTTTGCCCTGTTTCACGATCAACTTCTACTTTAAATGTTGGATCCTCTTCAGCTAGTTTAGCTAAAGCATTAGACAGTTTTTCCTGATCCACTTTTGTTTTCGGTTCAATTGCAATAGCTATTACAGGTTCCGGAAAACTAATAGATTCATACCTAATAGGATTCTTTAGACAACATATACTATCCCCAGTTCTGGCTTCTCTCAGCCCTACTATTGCTACAATATCACCACAATATGCTGAATCTTTTTCTACTCTATTATTGGCGTGCATTCGCAGTAATTTCCCAATTCTTCCCTTCTTACCACTATTAGTATTAAGAACACCCATACCACTTTTCAGTATCCCTGAATAAATTCTTACATAACTTAATTTCCCTACAAATGGATCTGTCTTTATTTTAAATAGAAGACCTGAAAAAGACTCATCGTTACTAACTTTTCTTATTTCTTCTTTTTCTGTCTGAGGATTAATACCCTTAGGTTGAAGAACATCTAGAGGAGATGGTAAATAATTAACTACAGCATCCAGTAATAGTTGGACCCCTTTATTTTTAAATGCAGCGCCACATAATACAGGGATACCCTTTACATTTAAAGTAATGTCCCTTATAGCATCTATTAATTCCTTTTCAGTTATCTCTTCATTTTCAACATATTTATTTAAAATTCCTTCATTATAATTTGCAATATTTTCAATAAGTTCCTGCCTGTATTTAGCCGCAACAGGCTCAAGCTCAGGGGATATCTCCTCATAGTTGAATTTAATGCCCATTTCATCTTTATATATTATTGATTTCATGCTAATGAGATCAATGATACCTAAAAACTTTTCTTCTTTGCCAATTGGTATTTGTATAGGTAACGGATTAGTATCCAGTTTACTTTTCATCATATCTAAAACATAGAAAAAATCAGCACCACTACGATCCATTTTATTTACAAATGCTATTCTTGGAATATTATACTTAACTGCCTGCCTCCAGACAGTTTCAGATTGTGGTTCTACTCCACCAACTGCACAAAAAATTACTATCATACCATCAAGCACCCTGAGTGATCTCTCAACCTCTACTGTAAAATCAACGTGGCCAGGCGTATCAATTATATTAATTTTACTATTCTTCCAGTAGCATGTAGTTGCTGCAGAAGTTATTGTTATTCCTCTTTCCTGTTCCTGAATCATCCAATCCATAACAGCAGCACCATCATGGACTTCCCCCATTTTATATGTCTTCCCTGTATAATAAAGAATACGCTCTGTAGTTGTTGTTTTACCAGCATCTATATGTGCTGTAATTCCTATATTTCTTGTATTTTTTAATAGAATCTTTCCTGTCATTTTTTATCCCTAATTCTTACCATCTGTAATGAGCAAAAGCTTTGTTAGCTTCAGCCATTTTATGCAGATCTTCTTTCTTTTTAATACTGTTACCTGTGTTGCTGGCAGCATCTAAAATTTCTCCTGCTAATCTTTCTATCATCGTCTTTTCTCTTCTCTGCCTTGCAAAATTAACCAGCCATCTAATAGCTAAAGTATTTGCTCTTACCGGATTAACTTCAATTGGTACCTGATATGTAGCTCCTCCGACTCTTCTTGATTTTACCTCTAATACTGGCCTAACATTATCAAGACATTTATCTAGTATCTCTAAAGGATCTTCCTTCGTCTTTTCTTCAATAACCTTTAAACTGCCGTACACAATCTTCTCAGAAATACTTTTTTTGCCTCCTAGTAATACTTTATTAACCAGCTGTGTAATTATTTTGTTTTTATAAACAGGATCTAAATTAATTTCTCTCTTAGACGGTCTTCCTTTTCTTGTCATTTAATAACTCCTTAAAAGTCTATTTCGGTTTTTTTGCTCCATACCTGGACCTTGAAGATCTTCGGTCTTCAACACCACTTGTGTCTATAGCACCTCTAACTATTTTATATCTAACACCTGGAAGATCTTTTACTCTTCCTCCCCTTAATAAAACTATAGAATGCTCCTGAAGATTATGTCCAATCCCAGGAATATATGCTGTGACCTCTGCACCATTGGTCAGCCTAACCCTTGCAACTTTTCTTAGTGCAGAATTTGGCTTTTTTGGCGTAGTTGTATAAACCCTTATACATACTCCTCTTTTAAGAGGATTCTCCTGTAACGCAGGGGTTTTCCTCTTTTTGCCAATTTTTTTCCTGCCTTTTCTTACTAATTGATTTACAGTAGGCATAAATACCTTACCTCAGTTAATATTTATTAATAATTTATAAAAAATAAAACTTTATCCTAATATTTAAAGTTCTATCTGAAGACACGAGAAAAAAGATTATCATCATAGAATTAAAATGTCAACAGATAAAAAATAAATCATTTTATCCTGCTATAACTACTAAAAATGATAATTTTTAAATAACTAATTTATACTTAATTATTATAAACTTTTTTAAATATTTATTTCTAAATCCTCCTTCTCACTTTCCTTGGAATCATTATATATTTCTATTTCATCATGCTCTTCTGCTTTATAACCAGGATAGGTCAAACTTATATCCTTATATCTTCTCATGCCTGTGCCTGCTGGTATAGATTTACCAATTATTACATTCTCTTTCAGTCCTATTAAATTATCAATCTTATTCTCCAGAGCAGCATCTGTTAACACTTTAGTGGTTTCCTGAAATGATGCAGCAGCTAAAAAACTATCAGTAGCAAGTGATGCCTTGGTGATACCCATCAAATTCTGTTTCGCTGTTGCCGGCTTTTTGCCATTTGCAATTAGTTTTTTATTCTCTTTTTCAAATATAAGTCTATCAACCAACTGTCCTGGTAAAAACAAGCTGTCCCCAATATCAACAATAGTTACCCTCTTTAACATCTGCCTTACTATAACTTCTACATGCTTATCATTAATATTAACACCCTGTGATTTGTAAACATCCTGGACTCCTTTTACTAAATACTGCTCGCATTCCTTCATTCCGTTTATTTTTAGTATATCATGCGGATTCTTAACTCCTTCTGTTAACTGATCACCGGCATTTACTCCTCCCCTATTTTTAACTCTTATCTTAACTCTATCAGTAATCTGATAAGTCTTTTCCTGCGACCCGTCTTTACTATTAATTGTAAGCAGCTTAAAACGATTATCTATATCCTCTATTTTAACCTTACCTGAAATTTCTGCTATAAATGCATACTCTTTGGGACGTCTTGCTTCAAATAACTCAACTACTCTCGGCAAACCACTTGTAATATCAATGCCTTCAAAAGTTTTTTCATGTTTGTGGACATGGATTTTTCTCTTCGCAGTAAGAATTATCTTTGCAAACTCTTCTCCTGCCTCTACATTAATATTTCTATTTATCTGCAATACTTCACCTCTTGGAATAATTACATCTACAATACTGCCCTTCTCCATTTTAACCTGGAATATTAATTTGTTTGGAATATGTTCAATATTAATTTCTAAAATCTCATCAGTAGATTCCTTCGTAAAATCTTTCTTCTTAACATTCAGCTGTGAAAGCAATTCCTTGCCTAAAATAAGCCTGCCTTTTACCGGGGATTTTACAGACCTTTTAATAACAGTACTGGCTACCCCGCCTGTATGGAAGGTACGCATTGTCAATTGTGTGCCAGGTTCGCCAATTGATTGCGCAGCTATAATTCCAACTGCTTCACCTATTTCTACAATCTTACCAGTCGCCATATCTCTTCCATAACATTTCTGGCATATTCCAAATTCCGATTCACATGTTAAAGCAGAACGTACTTTCACACTCTCAATATTAGACTGTATTAATTGATGGAGTTCTTTTTCTTTAATTTCTTGCCCGCTTTTTATAATATCCTTCTTTGCTTTAGGATTTTTTACACCTTTTGCACAAACCCTTCCAATTAAATTGTTATTTGGTTCACCTTCCAAAGTAAGGACATAAAGATTTATCCCTTCTTCTGTCCCACAATCAACAATCCTGATTATCGTATCTTGTGCTACGTCAACAAGTCTACGTGTTAAATATCCTGAGTCTGCAGTTCTTAGAGCAGTATCAGCCAGCCCTTGTCTTGCTCCATGTGTTGATATAAAGTACTCTAATACTGTTAATCCTTCCCTAAAATTAGATTTAATCGGCCTATCAATTATATCTCCTCTAGCATTTGCAACCAGACCCCTCATACCTGCTAACTGGCGGAGTTGTTTTATATTCCCTCTGGCACCCGATGTAGCCATCATAAATACAGAATTAAATTTATCAAAATTCTTCTCCATAGAATTTGCTACACTTTCACTTGCTTGTGACCATGTCTGTATTACTCTTTGATGCCTTTCGCTATCAGTTATTAGACCTTGTTTATAAAAATCCTCAATTTTTTCAATCTTTTTCTCAACATTCTCTAAAATCAATTTTTTTTCTGGTGGAACAATAATATCCTCCATACCAATGGTTAAACCTGATTTTGTAGAGTATTTAAACCCTATTTCTTTAATATCATCCAACATCTTGGTTACAATATTAGGAGAATATTTACTTATGCAATCTGATATAATAGAAATAAGCGTTTTTTTGTTCATTTCTTTATTTACAAAACCATAACCTTTAGGAAGAGAACTATTAAATATTATTCTTCCAATAGTAGTTATATAATCTTTTTTATTAATCTTAACCTTGATAAATTCATGTAAAGTTATTAGTCCGTAATCATAATATAAAAGGACATCTTCAGTATTAGAATAATATCTTTTTACCTTATCAGACTCTTCTCTCTTTGATGTTAAATAATATAGGCCTAATACCATATCCTGTGATGGGATTGTAACTGGTTCGCCGCTTGCAGGTGAAAGAATATTATTCGATGAAAGCATAAGAACAAAAGCCTCTGTCTTAGCTTCATTTGAAAGAGGAACATGAACTGCCATCTGGTCGCCATCAAAGTCAGCATTAAATGGCGGACAAACTAAAGGATGTATTTGTATTGCTTTACCCTCTACTAAAATAGGTATAAATGCCTGAATGCCCAATCTATGAAGAGTAGGAGCTCTGTTTAAAAGGACAGGGTGATTTTCAATTACATTTTCTAAAACATCCCATACTTCATCACTCCCGCCGTCAACCATCATTTTTGCACTTTTTATATTTTGTGCAAAATCATCCTCTACTAATTTTTTCATCACAAAAGGTTTAAAAAGTTCCAAAGCAATTTTTTTAGGTAAACCGCACTGGTATAATTTTAAGTTAGGATTAACAACAATAACTGATCTTCCAGAATAGTCTACTCTCTTCCCAAGCAAATTCTGTCTAAACCTGCCCTGCTTGCCTTTAAGCATATCGCTTAAAGATTTAAGAGGCCTATTACCAGCTCCAAGTACTGCTCTTCCTCTTCTTCCATTATCAAAAAGAGAATCAACTGCTTCTTGAAGCATTCTTTTTTCATTATTTATAATTATCTCAGGAGCATTCAGCTCTAAAAGTTTCTTAAGTCTATTATTTCTATTAATTACCCTCCTGTACAGATCATTCAAATCAGAAGTTGCAAACCTGCCGCCATCCAGTTGAACCATAGGGCGCAGATCAGGCGGAATTACAGGTAGAACACCTATAACCATATACTCTGGTTTATTATTTGAATCAATAAATGAAGATATTATTTTTAATCTCTTTATTGCTCTGCTTTTCTTCTGTCCTCTAGAATTTTTTACAATTGTTTTTAGTTCTTCAACCTCTTTCCTGCAATCTATATTTTTAAGAAGCTCTTTAACTGCTTCTGCACCCATTCCACCATTAAAATATCCTTTAAAAATCTCCAGCATTTTTTTAAACAGGCTTTCATCAGAAACAAGCATTTTCACTTCTAAATTATGAAAAAAAGTATTTGCTCTTTTTACTAAATCTATTTCTTCTTTATATATTTCCTCCTCTTCCTTAAGGAGCTTTTCAGTTTCTTTTATAATTTTAGCTATTTTAGACTCTATATCCTTTTTTGTGCTTATTCCTTCATCTTCAATAGCATCAACTTCTTTTAATTCATCTCCATTTTTATATTTATTCAGTAAATCCTTTTTATTTGATTGGAATTCCTTTAATCTTAACTTATGCAATTCTTTTTCTGTCTCCAGAGCTTTTCCATTCAATTTTTTTATATTATCTTCCTCTGCTTTTATTTTTTCTTTATCAACATAAGTTATTATATAAGAATCAAAATAAAGAACTTTTTCTAAATTCTTAGGGCTAATATCTAAAATGTATCCCATTCTGCTGGGAACACCCTTAAAAAACCATATATGTGAGACTGAAGCAGCTAGTTCAATATGCCCCATCCTTTCTCTTCTAACACTCGACCTTGTTACTTCCACACCACATCTCTCACAAATGATTCCTTTAAATCTCACTCTCTTATATTTCCCACAATAACATTCCCAGTCCTTAGTTGGTCCAAAAATTCTCTCACAAAACAGCCCATCTTTTTCAGGTTTTAAAGTCCTGTAATTTATAGTTTCCGGCTTTTTAACCTCTCCATTCGACCATGATCTTATTTTTTCTGGTGAAGCCAGCCCAATTTTTAAAGCATCAAAATTATTTACATCTATATTTACAGTCATATAAAAATTCCTTCCAATTTATTTTTTAACTTGATTTTTTAAATCCTCAGTTTCTTCATTCTTTTTACTCTCTAATTCTTTTTTATCCTCAACATCTATGCCCAACTCTTCTACAGTCTTCATTATTTCATCCTCATGACTATATACTTCAACTTCTTTTCCCTCTTCAGATAATACTTCTATATCCAGCGCCAAGCTCTGCATCTCTTTTACCAGTACTTTAAATGACTCAGGAATTCCAGGCTTATTAATATTCTCTCCTTTTACTATAGATTCATAAGTTTTTACTCTTCCAATAATATCATCAGATTTAATAGTAAGCATCTCCTGGAGCATATTAGCTGCTCCATACGCCTCCAGTGCCCACACTTCCATTTCACCAAATCTCTGTCCTCCAAATTGAGCCTTCCCGCCCAGAGGTTGCTGTGTCACCAAAGAATAAGGTCCTGTAGATCTAGCATGAATCTTATCATCTACTAAATGGAGTAGTTTCAAAACATAAGTGTAACCTACAGTTATGCTGCCTGCTATTTTTTCTCCACTACGACCATCGTAAATTTTTGTTTTACCGTTTTCAGGAATATTTGTCTTCTTAAATATTTCTATAATATCTTCTTCACTGGCACCATCAAAAATAGGTGATGCACAGTAAACAGGGTATTTTTTATTTTTTTTAACTCCTTTATCATCCCATCCAATACTAGCTGCCCATCCCAGATGAGTTTCCATTATCTGCCCGACATTCATTCTTGAAGGAACACTTAAGGGATTAAGTATTATATCAATTGGAGTTCCATCTTCCAAGTAAGGCATATCCTCTTCCGGTAAAATTATAGAGATAACACCTTTATTACCATGTCTGCCGGCAAGTTTATCTCCTATAGATATTTTTCTCTTTTTAGCAATAAAGACTCTGACTAACTCATTTACTCCTGGGGGAAGCTCATGCCCATCTTTTCTTGAGAAAACCTGTATATCCAATACCTTGCCTTCTTCACCATGTGGGACCTTTAGAGAGCTATCCCTTACCTCTCGGGCTTTCTCTCCAAAAATAGCCCTTAGTAATTTTTCTTCAGCTGTAAGCTCTGTCTCTCCCTTAGGTGTTATTTTGCCAACAAGCACATCACCTGGTTTTACATCAGCTCCAACTCTTATAATGCCACGCTCGTCAAGATTTATTAATACATCTTCACTAATATTAGGAATATCCCTGGTTATTTCTTCGGGACCTAGTTTAGTAGTTCTAGCTTCTAGTTCATGTTTTGAAATATGTATCGAAGAAAGTACATCTTCTTTTACCAATCTTTCTGATATTATAGTAGCATCCTCATAGTTGTATCCTTCCCAAGACATAAATGCTACCAGTAAATTTTTACCAAGTGCTAACTCTCCTAAATTTGTAGCCGGGCCATCAACAATAACATCACCCTTTTTAATTTTTTCCCCTTCATTTACAATAGGTCTTTGATTTATACAAGTGCCTTGATTTGACCTTGTATATTTATACAGATTATGTTTTACTGTCTTCTTATTCTTATATTCAATTATTACATAATCTGCACAGACTTCTTTTACTACTCCATCATCCAGCGCAATTATAATCGCACCACTGTCCCTGGCAATTACTTGTTCTACACCTGTTCCTACCAGTGGAACTTCGGGGTTAATTAATGGAACTGCCTGACGCTGCATATTAGAACCCATAAGTGCTCTATTGGCATCATCGTGCTCTAAAAAAGGAATAAGCGAAGCTGCTGCACTAAATAATTGCCTTGGCGAAACATCCATATAATCAATCATTTTTGACTCTACTGCTACAATTTCACTGCCCAAACGAGAAAGGACTTTCTCTTCTGTAAAATTATTCTTCTCATCTACTTTAGCTGTTGCCTGTGCAATCATGTAATTTTCCTCTTCATCAGCAGATAAAAATTCTACTTTCTTAGTTATTTTACCATTTACAACTTTCCTATAAGGAGTTTCTATAAATCCATATTCATTAAGTCTTGCATAAGTCGCAAGAGAGCCAATAAGTCCAATATTAGGACCTTCGGGAGTTTCTATTGGGCACATCCTGCCATAATGTGATGAGTGAACATCTCTTACTTCAAAACCAGCTCGCTCCCTACTTAATCCTCCAGGACCTAAAGCACTAAGCCTTCTTTTATGTGTAATTTCAGCTAAAGGATTTGTTTGATCTGAAAATTGTGATAACTGACCACTCCCAAAAAACTCTTTCAAACTTGCAACCAATGGTCTTATATTTATTAAAGATTTTGGTGTTATCATTTCAACATCCTGAGTAGTCATCCTTTCTTTTACTACTCTTTCCATTCTGGAAAGACCAATTCTTACTTGATTTTGTATAAGTTCACCAATATTTTTAACCCTCCTATTGCCAAAATGATCAATGTCATCAATCTCTCCAATATTACTCATAAGTTGAACTAGATATTTTATTATTAAAAATATATCTTTGCTATTAATAATATATCTACTATTAGGATCTATATCCATTATTTTATCTATTTCATTGAGCCTTTTAAGTATTTTCTTATCAATTTCCTCGGCAAGTTTCTGGTCAAGTTTATATCTTCCGACTTTTCCAAGGTCATATCTCTTAGAATTAAAAAATAACGCATGTATTAAATTTCTGGCACTATCAACAGTAGGAGGTTCTCCTGGTCTTAATTTTTTATAAATCTCAATTAATGCCTCCTCTTCAATCTCAGTAATATCTTTTTCTAAAGTATTCTTAATACATCCAATTTTATCATAAGAACTAAAAATATTTATAAGATCTTCATTGCTGCCAAAACCTATTGACTTAAGAAATATGGTTAGTAAAAATTTCCTTTTCCTATCAATTCTCACATATGCAATATTCTTTTTATCAGTTTCTATTTCTATCCATGATCCCCTGGTTGGTATAACTTTACACATAAAAAGATCTTTTTCAGTTTTTTTATCTATATCTGTGTCATAATAAACCCCAGGCGATCTGACAAGCTGAGATACTATAACTCTTTCTGTACCATTAATAATGAATGTTCCCTTATCAGTCAATATTGGGAAATCCCCCATAAAAACTTCCTGTTCTTTTATTTCTCCTGTCTCCTTATTAATAAAACGGGCTAAAACTCTTATAGGAGCAGAATACGTCCTATCCTGCATTTTGCATTCATCAATACTAGATCCTATCTCACCAAAACTACAATTTAAAAATTCAAGGGACATGCTTCCTGTAAAATCTTCTATAGGTGAAATATCATCTAAAGCTTTAGATAATCCCTCTTTCTCGAACCACTCAAAAGATTTTCTTTGTATGTCTAACAAATGAGGCATTTCCATTATTTCAGGAATCTTTCCAAAATTATACCTTTGGATTTTTTTAATTTTTTGCATTAATTTATTCTCCCTTTATAATATCTTTTTAGCTTTCTTTAGCTGCAGTAAAAAATCATAGGAATCTAATATAAATTTATTACATAATTTATACTGACATTAATAGATGCAATACGTAGTAAAATAATAAATAGAAAAAATCGCAAACCTTAATTTTATCAAATATTTATTTATTGTCAAATATATTTATTGGTCAAAAATCAACTAAACGAGTTCAACCTCAGCGCCTGCTTCTTCCAATTGCTTCTTTATATTTTCAGCATCTTCCTTTGAAACTTTTTCTTTTACCGTATTAGGTGCTTTATCAACCAGTTCCTTTGCTTCTCTTAACCCAAGCCTTGTAACTGTTCTAACTACTTTAATAACTTGGATTTTTTTAGCACCCACTGACTTTAAATTAACATTAAATTCAGTTTTTTCCTCAGCAGCTTGTCCGCTCTGCTCACCACCAGCTGGTGCTCCTGCAGGAACTGCAAAAGCTTGCGCACTAACTCCAAATTTCTCTTCAAGTGCTTTAACAAGTTCAGATAAATCAAGAACAGACATATTTTCAATAGCATTTAAAATATCATCTTTTGTTAAGCCCGCTTCTTTAGCAGCAGTTTTTCCCTTTACTTTTGTTGATTCTTTTTTAGCAGGTTCTTTAACTGCTTTATTTGCCTTTGTTACCTTATTTTCCTTCTCTTTGATTTCTTCTACTTTCTTTTTTGTATCTTTAGACTCAGCCATTTTCCCTCCTTTTAATTATCATTTTTTTCTTTTTCTCTTTTAATAGCATCAAGTACTACTACCAAACTCCTTGTCATACCACCCAATGTATTAACTAATTTAGTAATAGGTGATTTTAGTAAAATAATAAAATTAGTTAGTAAAGCCTCTCTTCCAGGAATATTGGCAAGCTTTTCAATGCTCTCTGGCCCTACAAGCTTATTTTCTAAGATTCCTGCTTTTATCCTTAATGCTTCAGATTTCTTATAAAAATCCCTTATAATCTTTGCAGTTGAAATCACGTCATCCCCACTTACAACTATACTTGTTGGACCTTTAAATATCTCGCTAAAATCTATTTCGCTGTAAACTTTTCGTACTGCAAGCAACATAAGTGTATTCTTTACTATTCTTAAATAGGAATTAACATTAGCCAGCTTATCTCTAAATTGCACTGCATCTTCTGCTTTTAGACCTCTATGGTCAGTAAAAATTATATTACTGCTGTTTCTAAATATTTCTCTTACTTCTTTAACTTTTTCAATTTTTTCCTTATTTACCACTAAAAACCTCCAAAGTACATATTTACATAAAGTAAAAAATAAAACCGACCCTAATTAATTAAAGGCCGATTTTTTCCCTTTAATCAACCTCGGTAGGAAATTAAGTTCCTGTCCCTATTTTAAATCTTAAAAATTTAACAGTAACACCTACTATCTAGGGCTGCTTTATCTATTTAATTTTTTTGTTACCAATAACTCTTTAATAATAAACTCTATGCAACTTCTTCAATATCTATTACTTTATTTGGGTCAATTTTTAAACTAGGTCCCATAGTAGTTGAAATAAAAATACTTTTTATATATTTCCCTTTAGCTGCTGGCGGCTTCGATTTAATAATAGCCTCCATCAGAGTTATATAATTTTCCAGCAACTTTTCCAGGCTGAAAGAAACCTTACCAATAATACAGTGCATTACCCCATTTTTATCAGTTCTATATTCAAGTTTTCCTTTTTTTATATCCTTTACTGCTTTCTCTATTTCAAAAGTAACAGTCCCTGATTTAGGATTTGGCATTAATTTTCGTGGCCCAAGTATTTTACCTAATTTACCAACATGCTTCATCATATCAGGTGTTGTAATACACGCATCAAAATCCAGCCACCCCTTATTTATTTTTTCAACAAACTCTTCTCCTCCTACAAAATCAGCTCCTGCATTTTTTGCCTCTTCTATCTTTTCACCCTGTGCAAAAACTAAAACCTTTGGTACCTTTCCAGTTCCATTAGGTAAAACAATGCTACCTCTAACAATTTGGTCTGCTTTTCTGGGATCTATTCCTAAATTTATACTAATATCTACCGATTCATCAAAATTTGCAAAATGATTTTCCTTTACCCAATTAACAGCCTTGTATGGAGGAAGCAACTCCTTATTATTAAAACTTTCCAGCTTTGATAAATATTTCTTTCCCCTTCTCAAACCTCATCACCTTTGTATCTACCTATTATTTGTAACTACTTATGTAAAAATATAATTTTTAAAATAAGCCATGAAAAAACAATTATAATAAATTAAATTATTATGCAATTTTTATTCCCATACTTTTTGCAGTTCCCTCTATAATTTTAATTGCACCATCAATAGTCCTTGCATTTAAATCCTTAAACTTTAATTTTGCAATTTTTTCTAACTGCTCACGGGTTATTTCACCCACCTTTTCTCTATTCGGTTCGCCTGAACCTTTTTCTAGTTTTATTGCATCCTTTACAAGAATCGCTGCAGGAGGTGTTTTTGTAATAAAACTAAAACTCCTGTCCTCGTAAACAGTTAAAACCACCGGGATAATCATCCCTTTATCTTTTGCTGTTCGCTCATTAAAAACTTTACAAAATTCCATTATATTAACCCCGTGTTGACCCAATGCTTGACCGACAGGAGGTGCTGGATTAGCCTGTCCTGCTGCAATCTGTAATTTTATCTGTGCTATTATCCTTTTAGCCATCTTATTCCTTTTAAATTAAAATAAACTTTACAATTATAAAATAAAAAAAACCAAACTTCTATCTAAATTTTTGTTACCTGATCAAAATTTAATTCAACCGGAGTCTGCCTTCCAAATATTGATACCAGAACTTTTAATTTACCTTTGTCTAAACTAATTTCACTAATTGTTCCATCAAAATTACCAAATGGTCCAGATATAACTTTAACTGGCTGTCCAACCTCAAAATCTGTTTTTGGTTTTGGTTTTTCAGTAACCTCTCTCTTCATAAGTTTTTTAACTTCACTACTCGAAAGAGGATTAGGTTTATCACCACTTCCAACAAACCCTGTAACTCCTGGAGTATTTCTTACCACATACCATGAATCATCATCAAGATGCATTTTTACAAGCAAATAACCTGGAAATACCTTCTTAGAAGATATCTTTTTTTTTCCACTATGTATTTCCATAATATTTTCTGTAGGTATATATATATCAAATATCTTATTACCCATATTCATAGATTCAATTCTATGCTCTAAATTAGTTTTTACCTTATTTTCATATCCAGCATAAGAATGAATAACATACCATCTTGGTCTCATATAATATCACCACATATTTAAATTCTTGACAACAACTCAACTAATTTCATAAACACAAAATCAAATAAACCTAGAAGTATTGCAAAAAACACCAATGTTACCAATACCACTACTGTATAAGTTAACAAAGCTTTCCTGGTAGGCCATGTAACCCTTTTTAACTCATGGAGCACGCCCCTTAAAAATTTCGCAATTCTTCTTGGTATCTTCTTTATAAATTGACCCCAGTTAGTCTTTTTTCTTGACGGCGCTGGAGCCTTTCTTTCTTTTTTAGACTGCCTTTCCATTATATGTTTCTGTCTATATTTTAAGGGTATTTTTTTCTTAGCCATTATTAATTTACTCTTTACTATTAATTTTTATTATTATCCTCACTATAATTATTTATCTGGCAGGGCTGGAGGGATTCGAACCCCCAACACCCGGTTTTGGAGACCGGTGCTCTACCAATTGGAGCTACAGCCCTATCTGGTCTCCTTATGAGTCGTGTGCTTTTTGCACCATTTACAATATTTCTTTATTTCTATCCTATCAGGATTATTTTTTTTATTTTTAATAGTACTGTAATTTCTTCTTTTACATTCAGAACATGCTAAAATAATTATTTGTCTCAAATTCTATCACCATTAATTTCATAAAGATTGTTCCATAATACTAAGCGCAATCTAATAAATTAGCATTATATCCTTATGATGTCAACAATAAAATTTACTCTATTATCTTAGTTATACTGCCTGCACCTATAGTCCTTCCACCTTCACGAATAGCAAACCTCAGACCCTCTTCCATGGCAATAGGGGCTATCAGTTTTATTTCCATTTCAGTATTGTCTCCAGGCATTATCATCTCTACACCTTCAGAAAGAGCAATGTTTCCTGTAACATCTGTTGTTCTAAAATAAAACTGTGGCCTGTATCCTGTAAAGAATGGTGTATGGCGTCCACCTTCATCTTTAGAGAGCACATATACCTGTGCTTTAAAATAAGAATGAGGTGTTATTGATCCAGGTTTTGCTATAACCTGTCCTCTTTCCACATCATCCTTTTGAATACCTCTGAGTAGAAGACCTACATTATCTCCTGCCTGTGCATCATCTAAGAGTTTTCTAAACATTTCTACACCTGTTACTACTGTCTTTTGGGTTTTAGGAGCTATTCCTACTATCTCTACTGGTTCCTGTATTTTAATCTTTCCTCTTTCCACTCTGCCTGTTACTACTGTTCCTCTGCCTGTTATTGTAAATATATCCTCTATAGGCATAAGGAATGGTTTGTCTATATCTCTTGTTGGAGTTTTTATATATTCATCTACCTTAGCCATAAGTTCAAGTATTGGGCCGCATTTTTCACATTCGGTCTTACCGCAGCCGCATTCCATTGCCTTTAGAGCTGAGCCTTTAACTATCGGTACCTCCTCACCAGGAAACTCATACTCTGTTAGAAGATCTCTTATTTCAAGCTCTACAAGTTCTATAAGCTCAGGATCATCTACCATATCAATTTTGTTTAAAAACACTACCATATATGGTACTCCAACCTGACGGGCAAGAAGTATATGTTCTCTTGTCTGAGGCATGGGTCCATCTGCTGCACTTACTACAAGCACTGCTCCATCCATCTGGGCTGCACCTGTTATCATATTCTTTACATAATCAGCATGGCCGGGACAGTCCACATGGGCATAGTGCCGGTTTACTGTCTCATATTCTACGTGAGCTATTGCTATAGTTATGCCTCTTTCCTTTTCCTCAGGAGCATTATCTATTGAATCAAATGTTCTTTCTTCTACATTAAGACCTTGAGATTTTAAGCAATATGTAATAGCAGAAGTAAGAGTTGTTTTACCATGATCAACATGACCTATAGTACCTATGTTCATATGAGGTTTTGTTCTTTCAAATTTTTGTTTAGCCATTTTATAGTCCTTTCT
>JADHVN010000020.1 GCA_016783995.1 Actinomycetota bacterium | reverse complement strand
TTTTACTTCAATTTGTGATAAAATCTTAAATATTTATAAACCTTACTTTAAACAGGTATTATTTTAATTTTAAGGAGGATGTTTTGTCTATAGACCCTATAGCTTTCAGTATATTTGGATTAGAGATAAGATGGTATGGAATAATAACTGCGCTGGCACTGATTATTGGTTTTATAGTTGCTTATTTTACAGCCAGGTACAGAGTCAAGAGAGAAGAAGAAATCTTAAATTTTGCGCCATTTGCAGTGATATCTTCAATTCTTTTAGCCAGGCTGGTTCATGTCGTGGTGAACTGGTCTTATTATAGCGCGCACCCGATTTATATTTTTGCATTCAGGAAAGGTGGGCTTGCCATACATGGAGTCATCCTGGGGGGAATTCTAGCTCTTATTATATTTTGTAAAGTAAGAAAGCTTGATTTCTGGTTATGGGCTGATATAGCTGCTCCCGGCTTGATACTCGGGCAGGCTATAGGAAGATGGGGCAACTTTTTTAATCAAGAGGCTTTCGGAAGACCGACAAATCTTCCCTGGGCTATTTATATAAACCCTGCTAACAGGCCTTATGATTACGCAAGTTATGAATATTTTCACCCCACTTTTTTATATGAATCGATAGCAAACCTCCTGTTGTTTGCCCTTCTTATGTTAATGCACAGATTTTATAAAAACAAACCTGATAGAATTCCATATGGATTGATACTCTGTGTGTATCTGGGAGTATATTCGATTTACAGGACGTTTATTGAATCTTACCGTATAGACAGCGCCTTCTGGGGTCCGGTTAAGGTAGTATATATAATAAATTTCATTACCATAATTGCGGCGTTTGTTATAGCCTATCATGTAATTAAAAAGTTTAAGGAAAAAAAGCAGCTGTAATTTCTAAAGCATTTGGTTTATCTTTTACTGTATATACAGCCGCAATAATTTTGACGGTACAGGTTTAATTCTTTGCTTAATTCAATGGTTTTTTTAAAACCATCCATTTTTTTAAAGTCGGCCTGGTAAAAATTAATTCCCTTTTTAGAAGCAAGTTCCAGTCCCAGAGAATTTATAATTTTATAGTTTTTATGGGGACTTATAGTTAGTGTGGTTCCAAATAAATCAAAACCCTGCTTTTTTGCTGTATCAGCAGTTTTATCCAGACGCATCCTGAAGCATAGACTGCATCTGCTGCCGCCTTCGGGTTCATCTTTTAAATCTCTGGTTAATCCGAACCATTTTTTTACTTCATATTTTCCAACCGCCAGTGGGATAGAATATTTTTTCGAGATCATTTTTATAAACCTGAGTCTTTTAATATATTCTTCTCCCGGATGAATATTTGGATTATAATAAAAAAAAGTTATATCAAAGTCCTGTTTTAACAGAAAATAAGGATACAGGGCACAGGTCCCACAGCAAATATGGAGCAGGATAGTTGATTTTGTAGTTGAATATTTTAACATTTTACTTATAATTTTAAGTCTGTTTTGATAATTTTATTTTCTTCAGGTATATTAATAAAAACATTTAAAAGTATCAAAGGTCTTTTTATGAATTATAATTTTTTAAAGATAGAAAAACCAGAAAAGCTTGAAGACATAGACATTCTCTTTGGCCGGAGTTTAAAAATTTCCAGCTCTGTAGAAAAGGTAGTGGACAGAATATTAAAGGAAGTGGAAGCAAACGGAGACAGAGCGATCTTGAAGTTTTGCAAAAAATTTGACCGGTTTGATGCTAAAGATATTAATAATATTAAGATTAAGAGTAGAGAAATTGAAATGGCTTCAAAAAAAGTAAAAAAAACCTTTCCTGATCTGGTAGAGGCATTAGAGGTAAGTTACAGAAATATAAAAGAATATCACAATGCCCAGTTTAAAAAAGAGGCAGGTTCATGGACCATAAAGCCGGGCAAGGGCAAAGAGGTCGGACAAATCTTGCTCCCTCTGGAAAGAGTTGGTGTGTATATCCCGGGCGGAAGATATATTTATCCTTCCTCAGTGCTTATGACTGTAGTTCCGGCAATGGTGGCAGGAGTAAAGGAAATTGTCATATGCACTCCACCTCAGCCTGACGGTAGTCTAAACCAGATTTTGCTATATCTTTGCGGAAGGCTAAAAATTAAGGAGGTTTATAAAATTGGCGGCGCACAGGCAATTGCTGCCCTTACATACGGTACGGAAAGCATTAAAAAAGTGGATAAGATTGCCGGCCCTGGTAATATATATGTTACTACAGCCAAGAAGAAGGTATTTGGTGATGTTGGTATTGATAGCCTGGCTGGCCCGAGTGATGTGGCTATTCTGGCAGATGATTCTTCCAATTCTTCTTTCATTGCTGCTGATATGATTTCACAGGCTGAACATGATCCGGATTCCAGAAGTATATTATTATCCTCCAGTCCGGATATAGCAAAAAAAGTTATTGAAAAAATTTACGGGCATCTGGATAGTCTTTTAAAAGAATATGGGGCGAGGGTGAATATGGAGGTCATTTTAAAATCGCTTAAGAAAAATTGTAAAATTATTTTCATTAAAGAAAAAGACCGGCTGGTTGAGATTTGTAATATGATAGCGCCGGAACACCTGGAGATAATGGTAAAGGATGCAAAAAAAGTCTTAAAGAAAATAAAAAATGTGGGAGCCATATTCATAGGAGGATACTGTCCTGTGGCTGTAGGTGATTATATAGGGGGTACTAACCATGTTATTCCTACCAACGGTAATGCGAGGTTTTCTTCACCACTGAGTGTATATGATTTTTTGAAAAGAAGCAGTGTAACTTTTTACAGCGAGGATGCTCTGCGGAAGGAAAAAAAGTTTATTGAGATATTATCTGAATTTGAAAAATTATTTGCACATCAAAGTTCTGTTAGGTTAAGGTTTAAAAACATGAAGGATACAAAATGAGTATAAAAATTAAGGAGTGGATTTCCAGATTGCCGGAATATATTCCGGGCAAAACCATAGAAGAAATAAAAGAGCAGTACAATCTGGATAGGGTTTATAAATTAGCATCCAATGAAAACTTATATGGACCACACCCCGGGGTTTTAGAAGAAATCTGTAAGAACCTGGATGATATAAAATATTACCCTGATAGCGAGTGCAGGGAAATAAGGCAGAAGCTTGCCGAAAAGTATAATGTAGATAGCGATACCATAATTATGGGGAACGGCACAGATCAGATTATTGAGATGATCTGTGACAGTTTTATTGGTTCAGGAGAAGGAGTAGTAATTGCCGATCCTACTTTTTTAATTTATGAAAAGTCAGTAGTAAAGTATGGTGGAACAGCCGTTAAAGTTCCATTAAAGGATTTCAGGCAGGATGTAGAAATGCTGATAGGATCCATAAATGATAAGACTAAAATATTATTCCTGACCAATCCTCACAACCCCACAGGTACCAATATCAATCGTAGGGAATTTGACTATGTTATAGAAAATATTAATAAAGATGTATTACTGGTTGTGGATGAAGCCTACTGGGAATATGTGCCGGAGCAGGAAAAAATTAATACCATAGAATATCTATCCGGGCATGATAATCTTATAATCTTAAGGACATTTTCAAAGATTTTTGGACTGGCGGGATTGAGAATCGGATATGGAATAGCTGACAGGTCAATTATTTCCGCATTAAACAAAGTAAGAATTCCCTTTAACGTAAATTCAATTGCGCAGAAAGCTGCTGCAGCTGCGCTGGATAATGAATCCTGCATTAATGAAATAAGAGAAAATATAGATAAGGAAAGGAACAGGTTCTATAACATTTTAAATAAAAATGGGATAGGCTTTATTAAATCATATGCAAATTTTATATTGATTAATACCGGTAAAAATAGTGATAAGATTATAGAAGAACTACTGAAAAATGGGTTTATAGTAAGACCGGGGGAAAATCTGGGAATACCTGAATATATCAGAGTTACTATAGCTTTACCGGAGATAAACGAAAAATTTTTATCAGTCTTTATAAAAATATTTAACAACCTATATAAAAAGGAAAAGGTATAAGAAAATGGAGACGGTAGTTACCGGTAAGAGAACTGAAGTTAAATTTGGATTGAATCTTCCCACGGTTATAATTGCTGAAAGAATTAATCCTACTGGCAGGAAGTCTTTAGCTGAGGAATTAAAACAGGGCAAATTTGATATTGTAAGAGAAGATGCTATAAAACAAACTGAAGCTGGTGCTCATATAATTGATATTAATGTTGGAGCGGTAGGTGTAGATGAAGTTGAAATGCTGCCTAAAGCAGTTAAGATGGTTATGGAGGTGACCAATCAACCCCTTTGCCTGGATTCCGCAAATCCAAAAGCATTAAAAGCGGCTCTGGAAGTTTATCCATGTAAGGCTCTTATTAATTCAGTTAATGGTGAAGAAAGATCACTGGAAGAAATCTTACCTATGGTAAAAGAGAGTGGAAGCGCAGTAATATGCCTTACAATGGATGAGGGTGGAATTCCAGATAATGTTGAAAAAAGATTTGAAATTGCAGAAAAAATAATAAAGAGGGCAGAGTCTATAGGTATAAAGAAAGAAGATCTGGTATTTGACTGTCTGGTTATACCTAATTCTACAAATTCTGATGCAGGTAGAATTACATTGGAAACTCAAAGAAGAGTTGCAAAAGAGTTCGGGGTATCAATTACAGGTGGATATTCTAATGTTAGTTTTGGAATGCCAGACAGGAATCTACTTAATATTCATTTTATAACCATGGGTATAATCAGTGGTTTATGTGCTCCTATTACTGATCCATTGATAGATGATCTTATGGAAGCAATAAAAGCAGCAGATTTCCTTGCTGGTAGAGATTCGTATGGTATGAATTATATATCTTTCTATAGAAAATAATCGTTTTTTATATTACAATTTAAATTATTGATTAACAATTAAAAAGGGAGAGATAATGGCAAAGGTTATCGTAAAGAATCTAACAAAAAAATTTGATGATGTAGTTGCTGTTAATAACATGAACAGCACCGTCGAAGACAGGGAATTTGCAGTGCTGGTAGGACCGTCAGGTTGTGGAAAAACTACCATGTTGCGTATGGTTGCGGGACTGGAAGAGGTAACGGAAGGTGAAATTTACATCGGAGACAGGTTAGTCAATGGCGTTGCTCCAAAGGACAGGGATATAGCAATGGTTTTCCAGAACTATGCTCTCTACCCTCATTTTAATGTCTATGACAACATGGCATTTGGATTAAGACTGCGAAGAAAACCTAAACTGGAAATTGATAAAATGGTACATGAAGCGGCAAAAATTTTAAAAATTGAAGACCTATTGAAGAGAAAACCCAAACAGCTTTCCGGAGGACAAAGACAGAGAGTTGCTTTAGGAAGAGCAATTGTAAGAAACCCTAAAGTATTTTTAATGGATGAGCCGCTATCCAATCTTGATGCAAAACTTAGAGTCCAGATGAGAACAGAAATTGCAAAACTTCACGAGAGACTTAATGCCACTATAATATATGTAACCCACGACCAGACCGAGGCTATGACCATGGCAGATAAGATAATTATTATGAAAGATGGAATAGTGCAGCAGACTGGTAAACCCCAGGATGTATATGACTATCCAAATAATATGTTTGTAGCTGGATTTATAGGAAGTCCCGCAATGAACTTCCTGGATGCTACTATAACTGACCGGATGACATTAAAGGGCGGCATATTTGAACTTAACACAACTGATAAGGTTAGGAAAATAATTAAAGATAATAATCTCATAGGAAAAGAAATAGTAATAGGAATCAGACCTGAAGATTTAGAAGATAGTGATTTTGTACAGAATATCCCTGCGAATAGTACAATTACTGCAAATGTTGAAGTTACAGAGCCTATGGGTGCAGAGATCTATGTATATGTCGATATTGAGGGGGTACTGATAACAGCCCGAGTAAACCCCAGATCCAAATTCAGGAGTGGTGAGAAGGTAACCTTATATGTAGGTATTGACAAAATACACCTATTTGATAAAGATACAGAGAAATCTTATATGTAAATTTATAAGAATTATTTGGGTAGTAATTAAATGCTAATTGGTTAATTTTTTATTAAAAAGTAGAGTACAATATATCATGCCGTTATTGTGCTCTACTTTTTCTTTTATGCAACACTGAATGTTATCCTTAAATTTTAATAAAGAAGTATAAAATTTTCATGGTATAATTTAATTAAAAAAATAAAAGAAACATTTAAACTAGATAATACATATATCGGTATTTATATATAATACTCGAAAGGGAAAGTAATGACAGAAAATACTAAAGAAACAATAATAGTTCAGATCTCTGATATTCATGTGGGTGAAAAACATTTTGTACCCAGTCTTCTTACCAGATGCATTGATGAAGTAAACGAGCTTAACCCTGATATAGTAATTATAACAGGAGATCTCACTGCCAATGGCTTCAGAATGGAATATGATACGTTGAAGAACTATCTTTCACCTATAAAATGTAAAAATCTGCTGGTCCAATTAGGAAACCATGATTCCAGGAATGTGGGATATTTACATTTTGAAGATATCTTTGGAAGCAGATATATTTCATTTAACAGTAATAAGGTAACTATTGTTGCAGCTGATTCAAGTGAACCAGATCTGGATAATGGACAGATTGGTAGAGAACATTATGAATGGATCAAGAATGAGTTCAGTAAATGCGATAATGGAGTTTTTAAGATCTTTGCCATGCATCATCATTTGATATCAGTTCCCAACACAGGCAGGGAGAGGAATATTGTAAATGATGCCGGCGATGTTCTGGAAACAGTGGTTGATGCCGGGGTGGATATGGTGCTAAACGGACATAAACATGTGCCATACCTCTGGAGAGTAGAAGACCTGCTGGTAGTTACTGCTGGAACAGTTTCCTGTCTTAGATTAAGAGGAAAGATTGAACCCAGTTATAATATTATATATGTCAGGGAGAAAGAAATTGATATATATAGAAGGTCACCTTTTGATAGAATTGAAAAAATTTTAGGTATAAAAAGAAAAGAGAAAAAGAGTAAACTCGGTGATAAGTTTATTAAAGAGAAAAAACAATAAGGGTAAAAATCTAATTGCATTAGTAGATGGTGAGCATTATCCACAGGTAACCTATGATGCGGTAGCGATGCTCAAAAAAATCTATCCTGGCAATTTTAAGGGTATTATTTTCCTTGGCGGAACTGAGAAATTGGTGATAAATAATCTAGAGGATTTTTTTGGCGAAGAAGTTTATACAATTAAAGATATTGATATAGATTTTAAAGCAGCACTTGAATATTTTAAGCCTGATATTGTTTATGATTTAAGTGACGAGCCCGTAGTAAATTATATAATTAGAATGAAAATAGCTTCTTTTTGTCTTGCAAATAAATGCAGTTACATGGGTCCCGATTTTTTATTTTCTTATGAGAAAGAAGATATACACTGCAGCAAACCCACTCTATCCATTATTGGAACGGGAAAAAGGATTGGCAAAACTGCAATTAGTTCTTATATATCTAAAATATACACCCGGCAAAATGTTAATGTTTGTGTTGTTGCTATGGGTAGAGGCGGACCTAAAAGTCCCCAGATCATTAGAGGTGATAAAATAGATATTACTCCTGAATATCTCCTGGATATCAGTAATAAGGGTATGCATGCGAGTTCAGATTATATAGAAGATGCCCTTACCAGCAAGATTACCACTGTTGGCTGCAGAAGATGTGGAGGAGGTTTTGGAGGTAAGATTTTTATGTCTAATATAAAAGAAGGTATAGATATTGCTGTAAAATTAAATCCTGACCTGATAATAGTAGAAGGAAGTGGTGCTTCTATTCCTGATCTGGAAACAGATGCTAGTATATGTGTAATAGGTGCCGGCCAGAGCTGGGAAAATATAATAGGTTATTTAGGGATTTATAGAATAA
Organism: Actinomycetota bacterium; assembly: GCA_016783995.1. The sequence goes on along the minus strand of JADHVN010000020.1, from coordinate 8,499 downwards.
TATCTGCAGATTTGGTAATCATTACAATGTGTGAGGAGCCGTTGGCTGATCGGAATAGAGTAATTTTTTTAGAAAAGGAAATTAAAAAAATAAATTCAAAGGCTAAGATTATAAAAACAGTTTTTAGGCCGCAGCCTTTATCTGATATTGGGGGTAAAAAGATTTTTATAGCTATGACTGCTAATAAAATTATTGAATCTATAATTAAAAAGTATATAGAAAATAATTTTAACTGCAGGGTTGAGCAAATGAGTTTTAACCTGGGAAGTAGAGAAGAACTTAGAAAGGATCTGGAAAAAACTAAAGATTATAACGCAATACTGACAGAATTGAAGGCAGCTTCAGTAGATGTTTTAACGGATTATGCTTTTAAGCATAAAAAAGAGGTAATATATATGAATAATATTCCCATTATATTGGATGGTAAGGGAGTCTTAGAAAAGGAATTAAAAAAAATATTCTCGAAGGAGAAAAATTAATATGGATTTAAGAAATAAAGACGAAGCAAGCCCCAGGGTAATAGTAATTTCCGATAAAAAAGGTGGTCTGCCCTTTTCCAAAGGAATACTTGCTTCATCTATTTCGGTAACTGGTTTGGATATCATAACTGCTCATAAAATTGCGCTTGAAATCCAGGATTATTTTCTAAAAAATAAAATATATTCTCTTTCTCTCGGTGAATTAAGATTACTGGCATTCAGGTTTATAAAAGACAAAGTTAATTTAGAATATGCTGAGAGATATTTACTCTGGCAATCCGTTGGTAAACTTGAAAAACCAATTATAATACTTATTGGAGGATCAACCGGTGTAGGAAAATCGACTATAGCTACTATACTGGCCAATAGATTAAATATAACCAGGGTAGCTTCTACAGATGCCATAAGAGAAGTAATGAGAGCTTCGGTATCTGAAAAATTAATCAGGCCTCTTAGAGGCTCCTCTTATAATGCATATAAAAATCTAACTCTTCCTCCTTCTGGAGTAGAACCGGTTATTCTGGGTTTCAGGGAACAGGTACTGGCAGTTAATGTAGGTATAGAAGCAATAATAAAGAGAAATATCGAGGAAAAATCAGATATTGTTATAGAAGGCGCACACGTAGTGCCAGGTTACCTGGATCTCAGGGAATATTCGTCCAGAGCTATAGTCCAGCAGATAGTTATATCAGTACCTGATAAAAACATTCATAAAGAACACTTCACCAAGAGAACTGTTGAGACCCAGGGTTCGAGGCCGATGGATAAATATATAAAGCATCTGGATAAAATCATGATGATTCAGGATTATATAGAAAAATTGGCAAAAGAGAAAAATGTTAGAATTATTGAAAACTATAATCTTGATAACGTGGTAAATGGAATATTGGAATTAATATTTCAAAGGGTAAAAAGCGAATTCAGTAAAGTAGGATCTGAATATACAAAAGTCAATTAGATTTTATCTGAGATGTAGAATTTTTTGGAAATTTTACTGCTTCCATTTAAATAAATTCTTACATTATAGTTTCCAGGAGGATACATATCATTTTTTTTAACTAATGAAATTATAATCTTTCCTGAACCCTTTTGTTCCGGGTTTACAATATTTTTCTGAATTATTTTGCAGGAACTATTTTCAGTTTTTTCCCACTGGACTTTTATTTCATCTTCGGTGGTAAGGTGCTTTACTTCTATTATAAGATAGATATCTAGATTCCGGCTGTCAAAATAATAATTGTTGTTTTGCTTTAATTTGTCAAAACTAGAGTCTCTGTCAGAACTTAAGTAGATGTTTTCAATATCCGGCCTCTTTTGCATAACGGTTATTGAAACTATTATCAGAATTATGGTGCAAATAATTAAAATAATTATATTTATTTTCTTCATTTAATTGTCAGAATGTGAGATTTAACAATTTTTAGTTATTATAAAAGTTATTTTTGATATTGGCTATAAGTTACTTTAAAATATTTGACTAAAATCTTTAATTGATATATATTTTTTAAATGATTTTTTTAAGGAGGAAATAAATATATGCCTATATATAGCTATAAATGTGAAAACTGTGGGAGAATTTTTGATAAGTTTCAAAAAATTGGCGGTGATGGCAATATAAAATGTGTTTATTGTGATTCTAATGCTAATAGGTTATTTTCGCCTGTGGGGATAATTTTTAAGGGATCCGGGTTTTATACTACGGATTATAAATCCAGTTCAGGGAATTTTAATAATACCAGTGTTTCAACAAATAAAGAAAAAGATAATAAAAAATCTAAAACCAAATCCTCGTGTAAAAAAGAAACCAGCAGTGTATCAGATAAAAAAATAACTAAATCCCGGGATATATTGGTATAATAAAAGTCAAGATATCCATAATTAATTTATATTCTATTATTTACTGGAATCTGCAGTGAACAACTAAATGGAAGGTAGTAACCCCTTAAAATCAAAAATCTACACTGTTAGTGAGCTTAATCTTGAAATAAGAAAAAATCTTGAATCAAATTACTTAGATATATGGTTAGAAGGAGAAGTAAGCAATTTCTATTTCCACGACAAGAAGCATATGTACTTTGATTTGAAGGATGAAAATTCCAAGATCAGGGTGGTTATGTTTCATAATAATAATAAAAATTTACTTTTTAACATAGAAGAAGGCCTGCATATTTTAATAAATGGTTATGTTTCTGTTTACGAAAAAAGGGGAGAATATCAGGTAGTAGCTCTGGACGCCAGGCCTGTAGGCAAAGGTTCTCTGATTTTAGCATTTGAACAATTAAAAGAAAAATTAGAGAAAAAAGGATATTTCGACCGTATACATAAAAAAAATATTCCCATTCTTCCAAATAAAATAGGCATAGCAACTTCTATTGGCGGTGCAGTAATAAGAGATATCATTTCAGTTTTAAATCGTAGATTTAAAAATTTCCATCTTATAATAAGAGATGTTAATGTCCAGGGGATTACCTCAAGCGATGAAATTTGCGAGGCAATAGATGACCTGTGTCAGTATGGGGTAGATGTAATAATATTAGCAAGAGGAGGAGGTTCACTGGAAGACCTGTGGGCATTTAATACTGAAAAGCTGGCTGAAAAGATATTTGATTGTCCTGTGCCTTTAATTTCGGCAGTTGGGCATGAAACAGATTATACTATTGCAGATTTCGTGGCAGATAAACGTGCTGCCACACCTTCAGTTGCTGGAGAGATAGTCATATTAAATAAAACAGAAGCAGTAGAAAATTTAAAAGAAACCAGTAAAAAGATTAAAAATTTAATTAAATCGAAAATTGCCATACTTAAAAAAGAGTTTAATTTCTTAACCAGTAGAAGAATTCTCATAAAACCGGAGACTATATTAAATAAATTTAACCAGGCTGCTGGTGAACTCCACATCAAATTAATAGAGAATATGGAAAGACTTATCAGAACAAGGGGAAAAATATTATCCGACTATCGTCAGCTGATATATGAGAAAAATATATTTAAAAGGATTTATATTTATAAAATGGCAATTAAGAATATAGATATCAGAATAATTTCAGATATAAAAAACTATCTTACCCTTAAAAAAAGTAGATTGAAGATTATATTAGAGAACTTACAGGAAAAAAATCCTGTTGCTATACTGGAGCGTGGTTTTGCTATAATATATAGAGAGAAAGAGGATAAAAATATTAAAAGTATAGATGAGGTAAAAATCAATCAAAAGATTAGAATAATGCTAAGGGATGGAATACTTAATGCAAGGATATTAAAGAAAATATATAAAAAATTAGAAATAGGGTTTAAAAATGAAAATTGAAAAAATGAGTTTTGAGGAGTCTATTACAAAATTAGAAGAAATTGTTAAAGAACTTGAAGATGAAAATATATCACTGGAAGAATCAATGGAAAAATTTGAAATGGGCATTAAACTTTCTTCTAATTGTCTTAAAAAATTAAATGAAGCCGAGGGAAAGATAGAGGAGCTAACAAGATCTGAGGATGGAAAACTTGTTACAAGAGAACTGGATTTAGAAAAAGAAAATAAATAATTTTTTTTAAAATAAAATTTTTAGTTATTTATTAGCTTATCAGCACGTAATTGGAGTATTGTTTATCTGAACTATATATAGTGTAACTTTAAATAAAATATAGAAGAAGTAACTATATATAGTTACATATTACTATTAAATAAATACTAAATCAAATAATCATAATTACCTTCATATTTTTTTAAATAATAGTTTACAAATTAATAATAATGTGATATCTTATTGCTGTAATGTGGGGGAAAGTGGAGAGTAAATGAAGTAATTTCCCTTTTTATGGGGAAAAAATGGAGTAAAAGATGTTTTTAGGTGAGTATTACAGGACAATTGATAATAAAGGAAGAATTTTCATCCCTTCTAAATTTAGAGAAGATTTAATAAAAGGCATAGTGGTATCAAGGGCATATGATGAGAGGTGCCTTTTTTTATATTCAAAAGAAAATTGGAATAAACTGGAAGATAAAATAAGGTCCAACAAGGTTGCTGAAAGAAACATCCAGAGATTTTCCCGGTGGTTTTTCTCTTCAGCCAGTGAAGAAGCAATGGATCAGCAGGGAAGAATTAAAATACCCCAAAAATTAATAGAATATGCCGGGCTTAAGAAAGAAATTGTTATGGTGGGTGTCTCAGAAAGGGCTGAAATATGGGCCAAGGAAATCTGGCCAAAATATTACGATCAGGCAGATTCTCAATTTATGGAAGACAAAAATGCTTTTGAACAGTTACGGTTTTAAAGAGTGTTATAAATGAATTTAAAAGAGATTCATGTACCGGTTCTTTTAAAGGAGGTTTTGCATTATTTAAACTTAAAGCAGGGCGATATCATTTTTGATGGAACACTTGGCGGTGCTGGTCATACTATAGAAATAATTAAAGCCATTGCCCCCACAGGCAAAGTAATTGGAGTTGATCTTTATTGTCAGACCATAAGCACCGCCGCCAGTAAACTAAAAGATTTTTCTGAAAATATAGTTTTGGTAAATGATAACTTTGCAAACATTAAAAAAATTTTAAAGAGAATAAATATAAAAAGTATAGACGGAATGTTGCTTGATCTCGGATTATCCTCTTTTCTGATAGAGAAATCAAAAAGAGGGTTTAGTTATCTCAAAAATGAAAAATTAGATATGAGATTTGGGAATGGTGATTATATAAGTGCATTTGATGTGGTAAATGAATACTCTGAAGGAGAATTAACAGAGATTTTCCAGAAGTATGGAGAGGAAAGATGGTCTAAGTCAATTGCAAAAAATATAGTAAATCATAGGAAGACCGGGGATATAAAAACTACAGGAGAACTGGTGGAGATTATAAAAGATTCTATACATCAAAAATTTAAATATGATAGAAGAGGTCATCCGGCAAAAAGGATATTCCAGGCAATCCGGATGGAAGTAAACAAAGAATTAGATAATTTAAAAATGGCAATTGAAGATGGTTTTAAAATGTTAAAAAGTGGTGGAAGAATGGTGATAATATCCTATCATTCTCTGGAGGATAGAATGGTAAAAAGTAGCTTTTTAGAATATGAGGGTAGATGTACCTGTCCTCCAGATTTTCCAGTATGTAAGTGTGGTAGGGAGAAAAGAGCTGAGATTATTACCAAAAAGGTGGTTAGACCTAGATTTGAAGAAATTAGCTCAAATCCGCGTTCAAAGAACGCCAGGTTAAGGGTTTTGGAAAAATTGTAAATTAGTATTTTATTAAAAAGGTATTTATTAATTTTTTAAAATGAACTTAAGATTAGCAGAAGAACAAGAAATTTATAAAAGAAGATCTTACCCTCTCTTATATCTGGTGAAGAAATCAGATAGCAGAAAGGAAAAAGAAAATATAGTATACAGCAATAGTGGACTGTTTTATATATTTATTATAGTTATACTTTTTACCTGTCTGGGTATTCTCTTAAATATTGGACTTAAGATACAGAGTATAAATTATCAAAAAAGTATATATGAAATCAATGAGATGATTTCTTTAGAAGAAGAAAGGAGTGACCGTCTGCTGCTTAAAATATCAGAGCTAAAATCACCATCAAGAATTATTGAAGCTGCTAAGAATGATTTAAACATGGATATGGCCCGTGATTTCAGGATAGTGGAGATTTCAGATAGTGGGCTTAAGAATAACGAAAAGATATATAATTACATATCTAAAAATACAACTACTGTAGCTAAAAATTATGATAGTTTCTTGGGAACAATTTATTATATTCAGGATATAGTACTTGTGGTATCAGAAAGTGTATTGACATTTTTTATTCCCTGATTATTATGTTAGTTTAAAAAATGCTTAGAAATAGTAATAATATCAAGATAAACAGGAAAAGAATATATTTCCTGTTTATTTTATTTTCAATAACTTTTTTATTAATAATCTACAGGTTAGTTTTTATCCAGTATCTAAATGCTTCAGAGTTTAAAAGTTATGCAGAGTTTCAACATATAGGTGAATTTGTTCTCGATTCAAGAAGGGGTAAAATACTGGATAGAAATGGAGTTGAACTGGCAATAAGCTTGAATGAAAGGACTGTATATGCGAATCCAAAGTTAGTTGTTGATTCTGAATATGAATCAACAATTTTAGCAGAAATATTGGAGCTGGACGTAGAGAATGTAAAGGAAAAGCTGGACAGTAAAGATTTAGGGTTTGTGTATATACAAAGAAAAGTTTCTCAAGAAAAAGCTGAAAAAATTGTGAAATATAATCTCCCGGGTATATATTTTCAAAATGAAGCCAGAAGATATTATCCTTTAAATGATATTGCTGCTTCAGTGATCGGGTTTGCTGGAGTGGATAATAATGGACTGGCCGGAATTGAACTGCAGTATGAAAAAGTCTTGAGGGGAATTGATGGTAAAGCAATTGCCGAAAAAGATGTTTTTGGCAATATAATCCCGGGAGAAAATAATACCTACATAGAACCTGTTGATGGTAAAAATGTGGTTCTTACTATTGATTCCCAGATTCAATATATCGCACAGGAAAAACTGGAAGAAGTTGTCTCAGAATTTGGTGCGTTGAGTGCAATTTCCATAGTTATGAATCCCAGGAGCGGTGAAATATATTCGATGGCAGCTTATCCTGGTTTTGACTTGAATAATTATCAGGAAGCCGGTCCAGAACTGTATAAGATATCAGGCATATCTTTTACTTATGAGCCAGGGTCCACTTTTAAGATAATTAATGTTGCATCGGCAATAGAAAATAATTCGGTCAGTAAAGACCAGGTATTTGACTTACCTTCTTGGATTAGAGTTGGCGGTAAGACGTTTAAGGAGATATTCAGGACTTATGATATCAGCTGTACTACCGAAGAGATAATAAAGAGATCCTGGAATGTTGGGGCTATTAAAATTGCTCTGAGTATGGGGGAAAAAACGTTCTGGGAAAGTATAAAAAAATTTGGATTTGGTGAGATTACGGGAATAGAGTTGCCGGGCGAAGAGAAAGGAATTTTTCACGATTATGAGAACTGGAACGCACCGGACATAGGAGCACTGGCTATAGGGCAGACTATTTCGGTGACTCCGCTTCAGCTACTCAGGGCTGTTTGCGCTGTTGCTAACGGGGGTTATCTGGTTACTCCTTCTATTGTAAAGGAAGTGAAATTATTGGAAAATGAAGAAAATGAAAATAAGCAAATAGAGGAAGGAAATAGAATTCTCAGCCAGGAGACGGCAGATGCACTAAAAGATATGATGCTTGCTGTAGTAGAAGGGGGGACAGGAACAAGAGCGCAGATAGATGGGGTAAAGGTTTGTGGGAAAACCGGTACTGCTCAAAAAGCCAAAAATGGAGTTGGTTATAGTGAGGGGCGGCAGATAGTTTCTTTTATTGGTTTTGCGCCTTACGAGAATCCTGAAATTGCAATAATTGTAGTTGTGGATGAACCACAGGGTGGAAAAAATACAATCTGGGGTTCAACTGTTGCAGCTCCTGTTTTCAGGGATATAATGGAGTTTTCTTTAAATAAGTTGAAGGTCTGTCAGTGAATGATAAGCAGGTATTAATATATAATGCTGTAAAAAATATGATATTAATTTCATAGGATAAAATAACTTTAATACTGGCGGTTATAAAAATGAGATTGCAGGACTTACTAAAAGATATAAAGTATAAAAAAATTTATGGAAGTACTGATATGGATATCAAAAATATTTCCATAAATTCTAAAAATGTACTGGGCAGTAGTTTATTTGTAGCAATTGAGGGCTTCAAGCATAATGGGCATAATTTTACAGGAGAAGCAGTTTCCAGCGGGGCTATTGCAGTGATGGTCCAGAGAAAGTTAGAAATTCCTTCTCATATAACCCAGATTATAGTCAATAATACCAGAAAGGTGTTACCGGTTTTATGCAGAAACTTTTATCAGGAACCCAGCAAGTCATTTAAATTAATCGGCGTCACAGGAACTAATGGGAAGACAACTATATGTTATCTGATAGATTCCATTTTAAATAGTGCAGGAATGAAAACTTCAC
>JADHVN010000019.1 GCA_016783995.1 Actinomycetota bacterium | reverse complement strand
ATTAAGGAAAGGAATCATTGAAATGGAATGTAATAAAGAAAGAAATTTAAAAAGCTGCAACTGTACTTATGAGCCCTGCTCAAGAAAGGGTATCTGTTGTGAGTGCATAGCTTACCACAAGCAATTAGGTGAACTTCCGGCCTGCTATTTTGACCAGAGAGCTGAGAGGACTTACGATAGATCTATTGAACACTTCATTAAATTAAATAGCTAGGTCCGTTTTAACCGGCACAGCTAGTTTTTAAGTTAATCGTCAATGATAAGATATATAAATAAAACTGAATTTATGACAAAAATAGGTGTAATTTATTGTCTATGGGAAGACAGAGCTGACGGAATAACAGTTTTATTTCTGGGATGTAAAAGGGAGGCTTTCCAGAAGTATATTGGGAAGATTGAGGATAATTTCAGTGGTTTAGATGAGTTTTCTCTAATTAATAAAGAATCAAAAGATATTAGAAATAAAATTGATGAGTACCTGGATGGTAAGATAAAAATCCTGGATTTTAAAGTGGAGTTTTTGGCGGGAACACAGTTTCAAAAAAAAATATGGAATGCAACTATTTCCATATCTCACGGAAAAACTATAAGCTACAGGAAGTTGGCTGTTCTTGCCGGTTATAAAAAGGCATGGAGGGCTGCTGGCTCAGCATTAAAAAAGAATCCCATAATGTTAATTGTGCCATGCCATAGAGTTATAAGGAGTGATGGTACTCCAGGTGAATTTGGAGGAGGGAAGAAAGTAAAAGAATTTCTGCTCAGTCTGGAGAAAAGCTCCACACTAGATACTAGATTCAATGATTATTTTGTAGGTTTTTTAAGCTAGTTAAAATGCAAAGTATATTTTACTGGTTCAATAATAATATATATAGTAAATTTCAATTATATTGAAAATCGCTGTTCCCAAGCTTGAATCAAAGTTAAAAAGTAACTAATTCTGACTCCAAAGCAGGTAATGGATTTTGGAAGAAATAAAACTTTAATTGGGAAAATCTAAAGACAAAAAATCACTATAAAAAGCTACAAATTTTGGAAAATACCACTTACTTATATCATAGGAACAGAGCCACTTTCAGTACCACATGCTCTGTTTCAGCAAGGGATGCAAACTATAAGCTTGATTTGGTACCGATATTAGGGTTTAGTCCTTCCGGGAGGACTCTGGGGACGTCTGAGATATTTATGAAGATAATAGATCAAATGCAGTGCAAAAAATCAACAATATTTTTAAAATGAGCCTTATATTATTAGCCTTGTTAATAATGTGAAAAACTTTAATATAAAATTAAAATAAAAGAAACTTCTGGTCTTAGGGAAAATGAACTTTAAGCCCAATTCCCAATTATTACTGATTTTAATTATCTGCTTCTCTGATCTTTGGGCTCACTTGAAATATCCTGGGTCTTCTTTTCCATTGGTATTGGTGAAACACCTGCTGCATCTGTTATTATTGTTGCAACCTTGTCAGAATCCAAAATAAACTTAACGTTTTCTTTAAGGGCAGTTTCAACTGTTTCAAGCTTTCTTAGTGCCTGTGCATTACCAATGAAATATTTGTCTGCAGCCTCATTAACTATTTTTATCCTGTCGGCTTCCGCATTTGCAACTATTTTAATGCCTTCAGCTTTTCCTTCTGCAGAAAGTATCAAACCCTGCTTTATGCCTTCAGCTTTCTTGATTTCAGCTCTTTTTTCACCGTCAGCCTTTGTTTCCGTTGCAGTAGCATAATCCTTCGCAGCGATTTTTTCCTGTTCAGCCTTAACAACATTATTCATTGAAGCCTGAACATCCGAAGGCGGCTCGATTTTCTGAATTTCACATCGCAGTACTTCTACACCGTAGCTGGCTGTTTCCTTATCGAGAACTGTTTCAACTTTTTCATTTATTGAAGCCCTGTTTTCATTTGCATCTGTTAAAGTCATATTTCCAATTACTGCTCGAAGTGTAGTTCTGGCAAGACTTGTCAGCTGCGCCCTGTGATCATCGACATTATAGATGCTTGCTTTCACATCTTTTATACGGTAATAAACTACAGCATCAACTGACGCATTAAGCTTATCCTGGGTTATTACCATTTGTGGCGGAATATCAACCATTTGTTCTGTTATATTTACTCGATACATCTTTTCAATCATCGGGATAATCCATGAAAGTCCTGCATCCCTGGTTCTCATATATTTTCCAAATCTTTCAATTATGCCTTTTTGAGTAGGTCTTACTGTCCTGAAGCCTGCAAAGATAAAAAACAGCAAGCCTGCGCATAGCATTACTATCCCGACAAAAAAAATTACCTGAAGAGCATTTATTATTCCGACAATAAGAAGTACAAGTCCTGCAAGAAATAGCAATATGCTAAAAATTCCCATGATTTATCCTTTCTATAAAAAATTAAAAGTTTGTAATATATTTATATTGAAACTTTACTATTTTTTTAAAAATAATTATAGCTTTATTTATTTTTTTTAAAAAATTTTAACATCTACAAAAATGATATAAAAAAGTTACTGGTTTTAAATAACCATAAAGTAAAATTATATAATAATTTTTCCTTATGGCTGATTAATATAAAAAGCAAGTACTACTTATAAATTTTATAACAGGTGATATTGCATAGCAATAGAAATCTTAAATGAGGTATATCTGCTACACTTATTATAGATTTAGAGAAAAAGTATCAAAAGACTATGGTAAAGAAATTATAGTCAGTAAAAACTATAAAAAAAGTAACGAATTCTATCTCCAAAGCAGGTAATGGATTTTGGAAGAAATAAAACTTTAATTGGGAAAATCTAAAGACAAAAAATCACTATAAAAAGCTACAAATTTTGGACTTCTTCCGGCTCTAAAATTACCGGAAGTTTATTTTTTCTCATTTGTAGCCTTTTTTAGTTAATACTACGTATAAGCTGCATTATACATAGTATATAGCGGGGTTTTAAAGGGGTGGTGTAAAATGCGAACTATGTAGCAAAAATTGGGAAGATTTTAGATTGACAAAATGTTTAATTTTTTAAAGGAAGTATCTGATGTACTTTTATTGCCATTAAGAATAGTCAGATATTTTTTTGTATTACTTATGCCTTTTTCGATTACATCCAATCCGGTCATATTATATTACGTCTTTGTTAATTGATATTTTCTTAGTAAAAAACGAAAATCGAAATATTCATTTAATATTTTAGGTTCGATAAGAAGCTTATATGGTTCTATTTCATAAATAACCTTACCACTTTTTATAATGGAATATTTAAGTTCAGGTGCATCTGTATAATTTAGAATTACTGAATCTACTTTTTCTGTAGCTAAAAGAGTACTGATTTTACCTTCAATTTCAAGAGCAATATAATATGCCTTTATCTCTTCATCATCTATATAAAATGCAAAATCATAATCAGAAAGTGGACCAGTTTTACCTGAAACCTGCGAACCAAAAAGATAAACCAGTTTTAGACTGGGGTATTGCCTAAATATTTTATTTAGTTTTTTTAATTCATGTTTATTCATATTTTTTAATTTTACTTAATTTTCTTAATAAAGACAAAAATATAATGAATAGGTATAATGTGTCTTTTTTTTATTAACCTATTTCATGATACTAAAAGACCACGATATATAGAAGAGGTTATTAAATTGTTAAAATTTAAAAATTATTTCACGAATAAGGCCAGTTAAGGTAAAATAGTTTAATTGTAAAGTAGTTTTTGACAAAAAATAGGAAAGGAACTGAAATGGGTGGTTTTTTAGAAAATTTAAAAAAGATTTTTACTGTACCGGCAGGAGACACTGCCTCTAAGTTTATTACTTTCACGGTCAGATGTAATAAATGCGGTGAAAAAATTACAGTAAGAGCAAGAAAGGATAGCGAAATATCCAGAGTTTCTGAGGGTGAAAGCCTGGCAGGTGCAGAGTATTTCTTAAGAAAGGAAATACTTGGAAAGAAATGTAATAATATCATATATATTGAAGTTTATTTTGGACCTGGTTTTAATATTATTTCAAAGGAAATTAGCGGTGGAGAATTTGTAGAGTAGTGCTTAGATAAATATATTTTTTATGTTACAATCTTGGTAGTGTTATTAATAATATTATAAAATCTTTGGTAGGAATCTTATTAAAAAATGAACTTTTCTAATGATTTGAGTGTAGTCATTTTAGCTGCTGGTAAAGGTAAAAGAATGAATTCAGATATTCCCAAGGTACTTCATCAAATATTAGGTCAACCAATGCTCTATTATATGTTATCTCTAGTCGGTAAATTAAATCCCAAAAATATATTTACAGTTGTAGGCTACGGGAAGGAACTGGTTAGCGAATATATAAAAAATAATTTTCCTCAAACTAAAACTGTTACCCAGGAAAATCAGCTGGGTACTGCTCATGCTGTTTGTATGATAAAAAGAAGAAAGGGGGAGGATTTTGGAAAGAATATTTTAATACTACCCGGCGATAGTCCATTGGTTAATATAGAAACCTTAAGGAAATTAGTTGAAAACAGAATCAATTCCGGCAGTGCAGCCTGTGTGATTACCTCCATAGTTCCTGATCCGGAAGGATATGGGAGAATTATAAAAGACAGAAATGAAAATATGGTAAAGATTGTTGAAGAAACTGATGTCAGCCCTGAAGAGAGAAAAATATGTGAAGTAAATTCTTCTATTTATTGTTTTGATACAAAATCTTTATTTGAGAATATTGAAAAGATTAACACCAAAAATATCCAAAGAGAGTACTATTTGACAGATATTATTGAAATGCTTATTAAAAATGGCAAAAAAGTAAACTGTTTTAAAACTCCAGACTATTTAGAGGCTATGGGTATAAATGACAGATTACAGCTTTCCGAAGTAGAAAATATTATGCAAAGTAAAATTAATGAAAGTTTAATGAAAAACGGGGTAACTATAAGGGATTCTGGTTCATGTTATATTGAAAGCTCTGTAGTTATAGATAAGGATGTAATCATTGAACCTTCATGTTTTATCAAGGGTAAAACCAGGATTGGAAAGAACTCTACAGTAGGTCCTTTTTGTCAGGTTATGGATACCGATATAGGTGAAGGCACCAGGATAAATGCCTCGGTTATACTTGGTTCTGTTATTGGGAATAATAATAATATAGGTCCCTACAGCTACATAAGACCCGGTACTGTGACCGGGTCAAATGTGAAAATTGGAGCATTTTGTGAAATTAAAAAATCTGAGATTGCCCGGGGAAGTAAGGTTCCTCACTTAAGCTATATAGGAGATACAGAAATTGGATCAGGAGTAAATATTGGCGCATCATCAGTTACGGTTAATTATGATGGTTTTAAGAAAAGTAAAACTATTATTGGAGATGATGTGTTCATTGGCTCGGACACAATGCTTATAGCTCCGGTTAAAATAGGAAAGGGAGCTATTATTGCTGCAGGGTCGGTTATATATCAGGATGTTCCTTCAAATTCTCTGGCAATAGAGCGTGGGGAGCAAAAAAATATAAAAGATGGTGCTGTCAGGTATAGAAATAGAAAAAAATTAAAAAATATAAAGGAATAAATAATTTAAGGCAGGCGGGTATGAAATATAATAAAAGCAATAAAAGAATGATGCTCTTTTCAGGGTCATCTTATCCTGGTCTGACAGATAAGATTGCAGAGGGACTTGGAATAAATGCCGGAAAAGTTACCAGAACTAAATTTAAAAACGGCGAGATATATGTAAAGTTTGATGAAAGTGTAAGGGGCGCAGATGTATTTGTGGTGCAAACATGCTGTGAACCTGTAAGTGATAATATAATGGAATTACTCATAATGATAGATGCCTTAAAAAGGGCATCTGCGGGGGTGATAAATGCTGTGATTCCTCATTATGGATATGCGCGTCAGGATAAAAAAGCAGAAGGGAGGGAATCAATAAGTGCAAAATTATTTGCTAATTTGCTTTCAGTAGCAGGAATGGATAGGGCCATACTTGTTGACCTGCACTCTGCTACTATTCAGGGTTTCTTTGATGTACCGGTAGACCACGTTACTGCCATACCTATAATAGCCAAGTATTTTAAAGAGAAAGAAATTAAGAATGGTGTAGTAGTAAGTCCTGATGTAGGAGGTGTAAAAAGAGCAAGTATTTTTGCTAAAAGACTTCATTTTCCTCTTGCCATACTGGATAAAAGAAGGCCTGCTCCTAATATGGCGGAAATAGAACACATAGTAGGAGATGTAGAAGGAAAAGAGGTCATAATTTTTGATGATATGATAGATACCGGCGGTACAATACTAAAGGCTATTGATATGTTAATAAGACATAGGGTAAAGAAAGTTTATATTGGTGCGACTCATCCTATTTTTTCGGGTAATGCTATAGAAGAATTTGAAAATTCAAAAGTTGAAGAGATAGTAGTGATGGATACTATTCCATTAAATAAAGAATGTAAATCTGATAAGATAAAAGTTCTTTCCATTGCACCTCTGCTTGCAAAAACCATAAAAAAAGTTTATTATTGCAAGTCTGTAAGCGAGTTGTTTAAGGGTGAAGGTTTAGTTTAATTTGTAAACACAAAGGTAGGTGTAGCAATAGATGGAAAATATAGCTTTGGCGGTAGAAAAAAGAAATGATAGTGAGATAAAAAGTAATGCATCAAGAAGATTAAGAAATAAAAATTATATACCTGCAGTTGTATATGGTTTAAAAGAAGAGCCAGTTAGTGTTAAGATAAGGGAAAAAGAATTTAAAGGCCTGTTAAAAGGCAGAAGCATTTACAGCCTAATTTTTGATATGCATATAGATGGTGCAAAAAAGAATAAGAAAGAAACAGTTTTAATAAAAGAATTTCAGAGAGATCCCATCACTAGAGAATTTCTGAATGTGGATTTTTTAAGAATACAGATGGAGAAGGAAATTGAAACTGCTGTTCCTATCCATATTATTAATGAAGAAGTAGCTGTGGGAATTAAAGAGGGTGGCGGTGTTCTGCAGCACGGCCTAAGGGAGTTGCATATCTACTGCTTTCCTGCAGATATTCCAGAGTATATCGAATATGATATAAAAAATCTGGATATGGGTGTAACGATTAGGGTCTCAGATATTAATATTTCTGATAAAATAAAAATATTAAATGACCCTGAAGAAGTAGTAGTTTCAATAATTCATCCAACCCAGCTAAAAGAAGAATTGGTTACTGAGGAAGAGGCTGAGGAAGTTGTTGAGCCTGAGGTAATTGGTAAAGAAAAAGAAGAATTAGTAGAAGAAAAAGAACATCCGGAAGAAAAAGGTTCCAGGGAAAAATAATTATTATGATTTTAATTATTGGTCTTGGCAATCCCGGGAAAAACTATGAATTTACAAGACACAATATAGGTTTCAAAATTATTGATAAGTTTGCAGATAGTCTTGAGAAAAAAAGCTGTTACCGGAAATTTAATTCCCTAGTTACTGAATCCTCATATGATGGTAAGAAATTAATACTTTTAAAGCCCCAAACGTATATGAATAGCAGTGGTACTGCAGTTGCTATGTGCTACAATTTCTTACGTAAGCAAATTAATTCAATGCTTGTGATCCATGATGATATTGATATTGGATTTGGAGAGATCAGATTGAAGACGGGTGGCAATACTGGCGGACATAAAGGCCTGGAATCAATAGCAGATAAACTGGGGAACTATGATTTTGACAGGCTCCGGTTTGGTGTAGGGAGGCCCCCGGGCAGGCAGGATGCAGCAGATTACGTGCTTGACGAGTTTGGTAAAAAAGAAAGAGAAGAAGTTGAAATCGGTGTACAGAGGTCAACAGATATCATAAGGGATTACCTGACAGAGGGTATTGAATATGCTATGAATAAATATAACTAAAAACGCCTGTATTTTTGCCCTTTACCTTGTTTTTATTTTACACTTCTGATTAATTGTGCTTGATTTCCTTTTATCCTTTTGATTCTCTATCTTTCCTTATAAAGTTTTTTAATTTTTTTATTCGTCCAGAATTTATGAAGAAAATTAATGCTTGCACCCTGAAAGGATATTTTAATTGTTTTCTTATATAATCATTCTTGACAATGGTTTTAAAATATTAGCGATGGCAATGTTTTTAGAAAATTTTACAAGTGAAAAGCAGTGGCAGCAGTTTATAGAAAAATATGAAAGAGCGAATACTGAAGATAAAAAAGGTGAAGGTGTCAGTCTTGATACCTTGATTGCTGATGAGAATATCTGGCCTTTTATAATAAGTGCTTTTTTAAAGTCTTTTAATATACCGGTTCTGGTAATTACATCGACCCTGGAGAGAGCTTGTGAGCTGGAAAAGGAAATAAATTGTACTATTCCAGAGGTTAAAATATTTAATTTCCCCAGTCTTGGAAATAGCATTTTCTATAAAAATAAAATTACTGCTGCAGAAAACCTTACAAGAAGGCTTAATATCGTTAAAAACTTATCGAATATTAATAGTTCCACCAGTCCATTTTTTGTTATTGCTACCAGCAATTCTTTGCTAAATTTAATGCCAGAATCCAGAGTAGATAGACTGGAAAGTATAAAAATATTGGCTGGCGGTGAATATGATAGGGACCAGTTGATATCCAAATTTACTAACAGCGGTTACGAGAGGGTGCATAGGGTTTATGATAGGGGAGAATTCAGTATAAGAGGAGAAGTCGTTGACATTTTTGATATAGCTGGCGAGAATCCTGCAAGGATTGATTTTCTTGGAGATGAAGTAGAAAAAATATTTTTTTATGATATTTCAAGCCAGAAACTAATAAAGAAATTGGATAAAATCTCTATTTTTCCAAATACAAATCCCTGGAAGATAAAAGAGACAGGCAGCATAAAACTACCTGAAAAGATGGTCTCTTTTATTGATTTGCTAAAGAAGAATATTCCAAAACTTGCAGTCATATTTTGTGATCCAATAGAAATTTATCTGAAAATAAGAAGCGATATTGATATTCTTCATAAGGTGTTTGATAGAGATAAAGATATTCTGGCAACTGCAAGCAAAGAAATTGCGAGTTCTTATCTGGTGAAAAAAGATTTTCTGGAAAAAGAGGATTTTTATTTAAAATTAAATATAGTTTCCACCAAAGAACAAACCACCAGTAAAAGTGAATTTAATCTGCATAAAATAACCAGGCAGAAAAAAAGTTTTGGAAATTCCATTGTTTTTATAAGGAATATAAAAAAAGATTTAAAAAGCGGCAAGAAGGTTATTATTTCTATTGATGGAAGTAAAAGAAGAAAGAAGATAGAAGAATTATTTTTAGGCAGTTCCATATCCTATAACTATTTAAGAACCGGAGTTGAAGTTAAATATAATTTACTAGAACCGGGTGTTGCCAGTATCTCAGGCGTCCGATTATACAGGGGTTACCAGTCCAGAGATATTTCATTATATGGGGAACTGGATATTTATGACCAAATGCAGTATCAGATCTCTGAAAAAAAGATTTCTACGGGTAGTGAGTTTGAGTATTTTAAGCCCGGGGAATATATAGTTCATAAAAACCATGGTATTGGAAAATATATTGATATTATCTCAAAGCAGATTGGTGGTTATAAAAGAGAATATTTTTTTATAGAATATGCAAATAATGATAAGTTATATGTTCCAACCTGGCAGGCTGACCGCATCAGTAAATATATTGGGGCAAAAAAACCGGTAGTAACGCCTCTTAATTCTAAACAGTGGGATAGTCTTAAAAGAAGGGTCAGGAGATCTGTCTATAAGTTTACTATTGACCTTGCTAAATTATATGCTGAGAGAGATTCCACCAGTGGTTATGCATTTCCCGCTGATAGCCCCTGGCAAAAGGAGATAGAAGATTTATTTCCGTTTAAGGAAACCCCTGATCAAATTAAAGCCATAAATTATGTAAAGAATGCAATGCGCAAACCTAAACCAATGGATACTCTGGTAATTGGAGATGTAGGATTCGGGAAAACCGAGGTTGCTGTAAGGGCAGCTTTTAAGGTAATAGAAAATGGGAAACAGGTTCTGATGCTGGTCCCGACCACGATTCTTGCTGATCAGCATTACCAGACCTTCAGCGAGCGGTATAAAAACTACCCTGTCATTTTAGAAGTCTTAAGCAGATTTAGAGCAAGAAAAAAACAAAAGGACATAGTGAAAGATTTTAATGATGGCAAAATAGATATGATAATTGGAACACATCGTATCCTCCAGGAAGATATAAGGCCTAAAGACCTGGGTCTTATAATTGTAGATGAAGAACAGAAATTTGGAGTCGGAAGCAAGGAGAAGATAAAGTTGTTAAAAACTGAAGTAGATGTACTAACCTTAAGCGCCACACCTATTCCCAGGACACTGTATATGTCTCTTACAGGAGTCAGGGATATTGTATTAATTGAAACTCATCCGGAGGGTAGGAACCCAATAGAAACTTTTGTGGGTGAGATTGACTATCAGGTTGTAAGAAGAGCTATAGAAAGGGAATTGATCAGGGCAGGGCAGGTATATTATGTATACAATAGAATATCTGGAATAGAAAATAAGAAAATCCAGCTGCAGCAATTAGTTCCCGAAGCAAGAGTTGCCCTGACTCATGGTCAAATGGATGGCAGCAGGATAGAAAAAATAATGAGTGATTTTATAAATAAAAAATACGATATACTGCTGACCACTTCAATAATAGAATCCGGAATGGATATTGGAAATGTAAATACATTAATAGTTGAAAATTCACATCTGTTTGGATTATCTCAGCTGTATCAATTGAGGGGCAGGGTAGGTAGGTCTTCTGAGAGAGCTTATTCTTATTTATTCTATCCTGGCAGGGAAAATCTAAGTCTTCCTGCGTTTCAAAGGCTTAAGACTTTGAAAGAATATACCGACCTTGGTTCAGGATACAATATAGCAATGAGAGACCTGGAAATAAGAGGAGCAGGGGAAATATTGGGTCCAAGGCAGCACGGTCACATAAATAGTGTGGGTTTTGATATGTACTGTCAGATAGTAAAAGAAGAGATTGAAAAACTTAAAGGTAAAAAGATTGAAGAGGATATTAATGTTCAAATTGATCTGCCAGTAAGTGCCTATATCCCAAAAAGTTATATTGAAAGTGAAAGAGACAGAGTTAATATTTATAAGGTATTGGGAAATGCAAAAAGTCTTAGTGAAATAGACAAGGTCAGGAAGAACATGAACTTGCGATATAAAAAAGCGCCACTGGTGGTAGCTAATCTTGTAAATATAGCGAAAATAAAATATTTACTTAAAAAAGCCAGGATAGAGAAATTTATTTTCTCCCGTGAGAAGGGAATTTACTTGAAAAAAGTGGATATGTCTCAGAGCAGGGCCAGAGAAATGAATAGAAAGAATAAGGTTCTGTCATACGAACCGGTTTCGAAACAAATAATAATAAAAGAAGTCAGTAAAAATATTGATTTAGATTTAGTCTTAAGCAGCCTAAATGATATAATGAGTTTCATATAATATTCAATAAAAAGAAAGAAGGTAGGGATTGAAAAGAGTTATTATCTGCGTAATTATGCTATTGATTTTTGTTTTTTTGTTTGCTGGCTGCAGTAAGACGGTAGCCAAAGTGGATGGAATAGAAATAAAGCAAAAAGAAGTAGATGCTTATATGAATTCTATAAAAAGTCAGGATACAAGTGGGGAAATAACTTCAGATGAAGAAAAATTAAACGCGTTGGAAGCAGATATAATTGATTCACTTATTATAATAAAATTGCTTGAAAAATATGCGGAAGAAAATAACATAACTGTAACTGATGAAGAAGTTAATGAGCAGGTAAAATTATTAATGGATACTTATTCTTCAGAAAAAGATTTTGAAAAAGATTTGAAAGAAAAGGGTATAAATAAAAGATTTCTGGAAGGTGTGCTCAGGAGTCAATTATTAAGTAGTAAGATTTATAACAAAGTCACTGCAGATGTTATTGTAACTGAAGAGGCAGTAAAACAATATTATGAAGATAATAAAAATACATTATTTTTAGTTCCAGCCAGGGTTAAAGCAAGCCATATTCTGGTTATGTTTCCGTGGAAAGAGGATAACTCCGAAGAAACCCAGGAGGGAAGAGAGGAAGCTCTAGAAAAAATAAAAATGGTGGAGGATAAATTAAATGATGGCGGAGATTTTGAAGATCTGGCCAGGCAATATTCAGATGACGGAACAAGCGGTGAGAATGGTGGAGATTTAGGTTATATAAGTAAAGGTCAGATGGTTGAAGAATTTGATAAAGCATTGTTCTCTCTGGATGTGGGGGAAGTAAGTGAGATTGTTGAAACTGAATATGGATTTCATATTATAAAGGCTACTGACCGTGAGGAAGAATATATCCAGAAATTTGATGAAGTTGAAGAATCCATAAACACATACCTGTTGAATTTACATAAGGCGGAAAAATGGGAGGATTTTATTTTTTCACTAATAGAAGAGGTTAATATTGAATATTTTACAGATGTGGAAGGAACATTGAATAGTACCGATACTGGAACCGAAGATAACACCGATATCGAAACCGAAGAGGAAAGCGAATGAAATTCAAGTTGAACGGCAGTGATCTTGAAAATATAGACAAAATCAATGACAGCAGCAAACTATTTGCTATTTTGGTAGATATAATGAAAAAACTCAGATCTCCTGAAGGATGTATGTGGGACAGGGAACAAAATCATAAAACGATTAAAAGAAATCTGATAGAGGAAACTTATGAGGCTGTTGAAAGTATTGAGAATGATGATTATAAGGGACTTAAAGAAGAATTAGGTGACCTGATGCTTCAAATAGTTTTTCACAGCCAGATTGCAGCTGAAAATAAAAAGTTTAATATAAGTGAAGTACTGCGAAGCATTATAAAGAAGTTGATAAGAAGGCATCCTCACGTTTTTCAGGGAATGACTTTAAACAGTAGTGATGAGATATTGGCAAACTGGGAGGATATCAAGAAAAAAGAAAGAAAAGAGAAATTTAAAAAACCTGATTCAATTTTTAGAGGAATCCCAAGGTCCCTACCGTCTCTCCATTATGCTTCTGAAATTCAAAATAGAGCTTCGAGATTGGGTTTTGACTGGAATAAGGCAATTGATATATTTGACAAAATAAAAGAAGAGCTGACTGAACTTGAAAAAGAAGTAAGGGAAGGCAGAAAAAGCCAGGTATTTAACGAAATTGGAGACGTCCTTTTTAGTATAATAAATTTCAGCAGGCATTTAGGCGTAGATTGTGAAGAAAGCCTATATGAAGTAAGTAAAAAATTTGTAAGAAGATTTAATTTTATGGAGAAATATGCTGATGAAAATAATTTGGATTTTAAAAAACTGCCGCTGAAAGAAAAAGACAAATTATGGGAAATTGCAAAAAGAGAGCTGCCATGAGAAAGACCAAAATAATTTGTACTGTTGGACCTGCGAGTAAAGAAGAAAATATTTTAAGAGGGCTAATAACTGGCGGGATGGACATAGCCCGAATAAATACTTCCCACTGTGACTCCGAAGAGGTTATGGAAATAGTGGAAAAAATCAGAAGGGTTTCACAGGAATTTAAAAGAAACACAGCAATAATATTGGACTTGCAGGGCCCTAAAATCAGGGTCAGTGATTTAAAAAATAAGATAAGACTGGAAAGAAAACAAAAAGTTATTTTTACTGTAGCCAATAATTATGATTATGGTCACTCCGGTATAAATAATATAATTAAGGTTACTTATGATAAATTTATAGAAGATATTAAAAAGGGCAGCCGTATTTTTATCGATGATGGTTTGATTGAGTGCAAAGTACTGGATATTAATATACCCAAAAAGTCAGCTGTTTGCGAAGTTATAACCGGGGGACTGCTGAACTCCAATAAGGGAATCAATATTCCGGGTGTACCTATAAGTGTGGATTCGGTTACCAGAAAGGATCTGGAATTTTTAAATCTTGGTTTAAAACTGGAAGTAGACTTCATAGCCCAATCTTTTGTAAGAAATTCTTATGATATAGAAAAAATCAAAAGAGTAATAAGCGGTAAGAAAAGTCATGCAATGGTTATTGCAAAGATTGAAAAAAATGAAGCAGTCGATAATTTTGACAGTATTTTAAATTCAGCTGACGCTGTTATGGTAGCCAGAGGTGATCTGGGAATTGAAATGAATCCGGAAGAAATCCCCGATATCCAGAAAAGGATTATAAAAAAAGCTAATATGCTGGGTAAGCCTGTAATTACTGCTACACAAATGCTGGATTCCATGATGAGAAATCCCAGGCCTACAAGAGCCGAAGTAAGTGATGTGGCGAATGCAATTATAGATGGTTCGGATTCGGTTATGCTTTCCGGGGAAACTGCGGTCGGTAAGTATCCACTGGAATCCTTAAAAATGATGGTTAAAATAATAAATAAAACCGAAGCTTCTCTGGATTACGATACCATTTTAAGGAATAATACTATAATGAGAAAAAAATTAAAGATTGACCGTAATACTATTACGGAAGCCATAAGCTTTGCTTCTTGTGAAATTGCCAATATGCTAAATGCAAAAGCTATTATTTCTTCGACCGAATCCGGACACACAGCCAGGCAGGTTTCCAAAAACAGGCCCAGGAGTATGATAATTGGCGTCAGCCCCAACTGGTGGGTAGTCAGACAGTTGATGATAAGCTGGGGTGTTGTTCCTGCAAAGACAAAGTTTACAAAAAATATTGATATGATGATTGATGAGTCTATAAATGTTTCAAAAAAACTTAAATATATAAATACAGGCGATATAGTGGTTATTACTGCAGGAGTTTTAGTAAATAAACCGGGCAGCACCAATCTTATAGATGTAAAAGAGGTGGAATAAGTTATATCTGGGACGATACCTGGGAAGGTTCACACAGCTTAATCTTCTGTGAACCGGAGTTTTCTTAACAGTTTGTTCTCTCCAATTAATGTCAGGACATCATCTTTCTGGAATTTATAGTTGACATCAGGAGGAGCCATAATTTCGTTTTTACTATTCTTTATACTTATTATGGTTACCCCGTATTTGTGTCTTAAATTTAATTCGATTAAGTTCCTTCCAACTATCGTTTCAGGTGCAGGTATTTCGATAATACTTATGTCCGGACTGACCTTCAGGAAATCTATAATATTGGAACTTACCAGGCTTCTTGCGACTCTTTCTCCCATATCTTTTTCGGGATATACTATGATATCTGCACCAACCTTTGAAAGCACCCTTCCCTGTGTTTTGGTACCTGCCTTAGCAATTATCTTTTTTGCGCCTTTTTCTTTAAGAAGCAGGGTTACCAGTATTGAGTTTTGGATGTATTTTTCTCCGATGCATACAATAACTGCTTCATAATCAGAGATACCCATAGATTCCAATATGTCTGCATCTGTTGCATCGCATTTTATTGCATCTGTTATTTCTTCAGAGATTCTTTGAATCCGGTCTTCAGACTGATCTATGCCTACCACGCTGTGGCCAGCTTCTGTTAATGTACTGGCAACACTTGCTCCAAATCTTCCCAATCCTATTACTAAAAATTGTTTTTTCATGTTTCCTATCCGATTGTTATTGTTTCTTCAGGATAAGTCATTTTATAAATAATACCTCTTATTGCAATAGCAACAGATAAAGTGCTGAGACCAATTCTACCAATATACATAGTAAGTATCAATATTATCTTGCTTGGTGTGGATAGCGCTGGTGTAATTCCGGTACTTAAGCCTACGGTGCCAAATGCTGATACTACTTCAAATAAAACTTCTTGTAAATGTAAAGAGTATCTCTCGAATACCAGTATTCCGATTGTTGAGATTATAATTAATGCAGTTGCGGCAATAGTCAGGGTTAAAGCCCTGTATATTAAACTTGAGGGCAGTTTTCTTTTAAGTAATGTGACTTCACCTCTTCCTCTAATGGAGCTCAAACCACCTGCAGTCACAGCAACGAAAGTGGTAGTTTTTATGCCGCCTCCTGTTCCTCCTGGTGATGCTCCTATGAACATTAGAAGGGTTAGGAAGAAAACAGTAGCAGGGTTTAACCTTCCAATGTTCATAGTGTTAAAACCAGCTGTTCGTGCTGTAACTGACTGAAAGAAGCTGGCTAAAATTTTAGTTGATAGAGTCCTATTTGCAATAGATTCAGGATTTTTAAACTCGAGAAGGAAAAAAATAACTGCCCCTGCTGCTATCAAGCTTGCAGTTGCAATCATAACCACTTTTGCATGCAGGGAAAAATGTTTTATTCTCCTGAAAGTAATAATCTCGGAAATTACAGGAAAACCGATTCCTCCAAGCACAATTAAGGTCATAAATACTAAATTCAGAGGAAAATCAGAGGCAAAACTCTCAAGGCTGGTTGAAAATAGAGAGAAGCCAGCATTATTAAAGGCGCTTACGGTATGGAATAAACTAAAAGTCATCGATGTTTTTATAGAATAAAGATGCTTAAAATGAAAAATAGCCGACATAATAATGAATGCAATGAATTCTATGGTAAATGTAGTTCCTGCTATTACCATGAAGAATTTGGCTGCGCTAAACGGCTGTTTTGAGCCGAAACTGGTATTGATATAAAATTTGTCTCTAATTTGTATTTTTCTTCCAAGAATTAATCCAAAAATGGAGCCGACGGTCATGATTCCCAGTCCACCAATCTGAATTAGGATAAGTATTACAATTTTACCTAAGTCAGTAAAATATGTCGGTGTATCCTGAACTATCAGTCCTGTAACACAGATTGCT
>JADHVN010000018.1 GCA_016783995.1 Actinomycetota bacterium | reverse complement strand
GGTTTCATGACCAAAAATCCTCCTAATGTGGATGTGTTTCTAACCATACTTCCTTTAGGGCTTTAATCATCTCCTCTAGTTTTCTGGCAGGATCATCTGCTTTTAGGATTGCACTTGTGGAACCTGTTGCTTCAGCACCAAGTCTAATTATCTTTTTGATATCATCAGCATCTCTTATACCAGCACCGCTGCATATAATGATTTCTGGATTTATTTTTTTTACCAGATCTATAGTCTCGGATATAAAATCTTTTAAGAGTTTTCCCACTGGTTTTCCAGTCCCAATCAGCTGGGGAGGTTCTGCAAGTACTATATTTGGGTTTAGCTGTGCAACTGCAGCTGCTTCCTGGGGAGAATCTGCACAAACTAAAGTTGCAAGACCAACATCATCTGCTCTTTTTATTGTCTTATAAATCTCACTTAGTACAGTTCTATGCTCAGCATGATTTATAATTGTTCCAATAACACCAGCTTCTTTTAATGCTTCAGGCAGTATACTGCCAATACCCCTTCCAATTTCTACAGAATCCATATGCTGTGCAAATATATAGAGATTATCAGTCTTCTCTACTATTTTTGGTATATCTACATACTGGGGATCAAAAATAATTGAAACTTCGTATTTTTTACTAATAATGTCAGCAGCCTTTGCAAATTCCAATGCTTCTTTCCCATACAGATACCCTTTTAGTCCCATTTCAAATATCGGTGGTTTTAAATTTATTTTTCTATACATTTTTAAATCCCTATAAAATTTAATAAGTTTTTTAATAAATAGTTAAAAAGTTTCCTATTCTCCAACTATTTGAATGTGAACATTACGTTCTCTTTTGCGTACAGAGTCAAAATCAACAAAATAGATCTTACCAAAATCACCCAGTTCAAGCTTTCCGTCAATTACAGGAATTGATTCAGAACGTCCCAAAATACAAGAACGCAGATGAGCATCAGTATTAAGACTCCATGTGGAGTGTTCATTTAATTCCTTAGTGGCAACATCGATGTGTTCTGGACCTGGATGCAAATACTGTCCTTCCCTTATACATTTCGGTATTATATCATCAAATATTTCTAATAGATCTTGAAGGATAAATTTTGTGCCATCATTAATTGTATCATGGCACTCTTCCTGAATAATAACACTGCATGTAGTATGCTGGGAGAAAACTACTGCAATGCCATTTCCTACACTTGATGTTAAGACAATTTCCTCTACCTTATCTGTAACATCATGAAATATTGGTTTGCTTTTATCATTTTTAACTTTAAAAGAACCGTGATGTACTGTCATTTTAAACCTCCTTTTTTTATATAGTGGCCTTCACGAAACTCTGAAACCCTTTGCTGCTACGAGTTTCGTCACCACCCATTTTTTAAACTGCCCTCCACCTTCCAAAACCTTTTACCAGTGCAGATTTTGGAAGGTAAATTTTAACATTTAAAGATGCCAGGTCACGTTGACCAAAGACATCCTCATGTAAACACAAAACCAATAGCATTATATTCTAGTCCTGGCTTGATTAACCTCCAGTTTGGTAAAACTACCTACCTCCTTGTATAGCCATATTCCGGTTATAACTAGTGACATGAAATCAGCAACAGGGACAGACAACCAAACACCATCTACTCCAAGGAAAATAGGTAATATCAATACTGCTGGAATCAAAAACAAGATCTGTCTTGAAATCGTTATGATTAATGCTGGTTTTGCCTTACCAATAGCCTGAAACAAACCTCCACCTAATACCTGTATCCCTACCAGTGGTAAAAATATTATAACTACCCTTAAAGGAAAAATTCCTTTAGCAATAAATTCTGGATCGTTTGTAAAAATTCCAATAACCTGAGCAGGGAAAAGCATCATTATGATAAAACCAAATCCTGCAATAATTACAGACCATAATATGGCTATTCCAAGCGTCTTTTTAACCCTGGAAAATAATTTAGCTCCATAATTAAAACCAACAATGGTTGAAAAACCCTGCGTAATGCCAATAATTGGCATTTGAATCAGACTCAAAAGTCTGAGCCCTACACCCATAATAGCTATATACAAGTCGGTTCCATAATAAGCCAGGACTCTATTAGAAATTAATATTATTACACTGGCTGCTCCCTGTCTTAAAAAAGATGGAAATCCAAGTCTGAGAATTTCTTTAATTATATTTAATTTAATCCTAAACATAGATAATCTTAAACGGAAAATACTATGTCCATACATAAAATAGCATATAATATAAATTGTAGTTAACGCCTGGCTGATTATTGTAGCTATAGCAGCACCTTTTATCCCCATATTAAAACCAAATATTAAAACTGGATCTAATATTATATTCGCTACTGCACCAATGGTCATTGAATACATAGCTGCTCTGGGATTTCCTTCAGCTCTTATAAAATTGTTTGAACTTATTGAAAAAGAAAAGAATACAAGACCTAGTAAAATTATTGAAGTATAATCCAATGCATATGGCAATACTTCACTTGAAGCACCAAAAAAAATAAGGATTTCTTCAATGAAAATATAACCTGCTATTATAATAGCTGCGTTAAAAATGAAGCTTAATATAATACCATTTCCAACTGTCCTGATAGCAATATCCTTTTTCCCTCCACCCAACGCTCTCGAAATTATCGATGCAGCACCAACACCAACCATTATACCTATTGCTATCATTATTAATTGGATAGGTAAGACTATGGATAATGCAGCAATAGCAAGAGAACCAACACCTCTACCCACAAAAATAGTATCAACAACATTATAAAGAGCACCCACTATCATTCCGATAATAGCAGGTGCCGAAAATTTAAACAGGAGCTTAGTAATATTACCTTTTAATAACTGTTCTCTTCTAGATTGCATTTAGATTATTGATTTGCAATATTCTGGAAAAATTGATTCTTTGCTGCTTCATTATATCCGACAGCACTGGATTTACCAAACCACTGAGGCCACGAATCAAATGTTGTTATGGTTATATCATTTCTATTCATGGATAATAGAACAGGTAAAATTCTTGCGGCTTGGCTTAGTGAAATATTTGACCAGACATATTTACTCATATCATTTAAAAAACTTGACAGATTGCCTGAGTTTACCATTGATTTTTTTTGCTCCAGTAAATCCACTATGAGCATTGCAGCTTGTCTTTCTCTTGCATATGCACCACCACCATAACAAAACCTTCCTTTCCTTGCTCTGCATAGAGCAAGAGCCTGGGTTCCATCTATAGCATGAGTACCAATACTTAAATAACATCCCGAAAAACCATCTGCAATATTTTCTTCAACATTAGTTGTTACTCCTCCAAAATAATTAATAAGAGGAACAAATCCATCAAAATCAGTTATTACATAAAAATCAATTTTTATACCTGTAAACTGTTCAAAAGCAGTTACTGCACCATCGTGTCCTTTGCTAGCATGATAACCATTTATCTTTCTGCCATTGAACCATGTATCCCTTGGAATAGTGACAACATATGCCTTATGAGTATCGAGATTTATATGAACAAGAATATTTGTATCAGTTCTTCCACTAACCCTTCCGCCAGGTCTATCTGAAGCACTATCATCACCCCAGAGAATAAAATTCACAGCATTCCCTGAATTAAAACCTGAGGCAGTTCCCGAGATCGAACCCGAGCTCGCAACTGTGGTTGATGCTGTAGTAGTTGGCGCACCTGCATATGGTTTTATAGCATAACTGTTACAAAGGGCGCTAAATTCCTGGGAACGAAGAAAACCACTCAAAATAGACTCCCTGCTCTCTCCCTTGTTTAAACAAGAGAGCCAATGATTATAACCATTAGCATCAGGATTTCTATCAAAAAATGCCTTATATAGTATTGTCAGAAATGCTTCATTACTATGATTTTGGCCTGTAAATTCAGGACTTAAAATAAAACCTTTTGCAACATCTTCACCTGTCTTGCTTCCATCCAGCAAAGAGGTTACCCACTGATTCAGTCCAGTTTGATCAGGCTGTCTCCCAAGACAATGCACATAAAAGCGAGTAACGAATGTCTGAACCTGATCTGCTGTCCCTGCATTTATATAAGACGGGGAAAGAATCGCAATTAGGATAATAATTAAAACAAATATCGCTAAATATTTCATTTTACCGATTATCTTACCTTTCATTTACTTCCTCCTTTGGTTTCTTTACCAAATTTATTATTATTGTATAAATTTACTCTCTGATCTTAAAAATACTTTTTTCAATTTAACTGATAAAAAATTATGTAATATTATACATTTTATTTTCTATATATAAAGTTAAAATAAAAAAAACAAAAAGATGTTTCTAGGAAATATTAATCTCTCCTTACTATACAGGTTTATATATGCAGTTAAACTTCCCTAATTTCCAACTCATGGAAAGGATAGTATTTAAGTTAACCTATTATGGGATATTGTCAAGTAAACGAACTGCTTTTTCTATCTCTTTAGCTACCTCTTTATAACTCTCTTTTTTATATAAAACTGGTTTGCCAAACTCAACTGTAACCAGCGGCCACTTTGGCCTGTGTTTGATAGGTAAAATGCCATTATGAAGTATATTGTACAGTCCCCTTATTCGAACTGGTACCACCGGTATTTTCATATCAGTCGCAATTATTCCCACACCTGATTCAAACCTTCCCATCTTACCATCAGTTGTAACCCCTCCTTCAGGAAACATCAAAATAGACCAGTTCTTATCTATTAACTTTCCAATATTTTCCATAATCTGACGAAAACCATGCGTTCGAGATAGTGGACAAACACTAATAGCAAGATTAACTAACAGATAAAATCCTATAGCCTCGATAAAACGTCTCCACCATTGTCCCCTGTGATAGAAAAAATTATTAAAATGATGCTCTATTGACATTACCGCAGTTACACGTTTCCTGATTTTTAGCGGCAAAGAATAAAGAATAACAAAAGTATCCAGGTTACTGCTATGGTTGGCTGCAAAAACAACCGGACCTTTTATTTCTTTTAAATTTTCCCTACCATACACCCTACACCTGTACAATATTGATATAAAGGGATAAAGAAAATACTGAAATAAAGTCCTAATAAAATTGACGATTTTCCAATAAGGAAAACTATAAAAGGGTATTTTATGCAAAACTTTAGGAGGTGACTCTATTAAATTTTCAATATCTTTAACTGAAGTCTCCCGGGTTATAAAAGAATCATCAATCTCAATATTATACTTATCTTCTATAGCACAAGTCAGTTGAACAATATCAAGTGAATCCAGACCTAAATCGCTCTCAAGCTGTGCCTGTGGTTTTATATCCCTTTCTTTAACTTTTTTAAAGGAATTTAAAATTCTGTATACTTTAAAAGAACTTCTTTTAGCTGGGGTCTTTTTACTTTTACCTTTTAGCCTATCCGCTATCAATTTTTTTACAACTTCTTTTTTCCTTATCTTCATTGTGGATGTCCGGGGGAAATCTTCGTATGGCCAGACATAATAATCATCAACATGCTGATGTGCATTTAATAATTTATTTGCTTTTTTTATAATTTCCTCTGGTTTGAATTTGGTCTCTTCAGAAAGTAATAATACTGCATGAATTATCTCAGAACTATCATACTTTAAACTAACCACAGCACAATCTTTTATATAATCTATTGATTTTATAACAGACTCTATATCCTTAGGGTAAACATTTATACCATCAGATTTAATTATAACGTCATCTTTCCTGCCCTTAAAAAATAAATTTCCTTCTGAGTCAATTTCAACTAAATCCCCAGTTTTAAACCAACCATCTGAAAATACTTTTTTAGTTTCCAAAGAATCTTTATAATAACCGCTACTTACATTTTGACCTTTTATATAAATTTCATTATTAACAAGACGAATTTTCTGACCATTAAGAACTTTACCAATTGAGCCAGCAACACTATATGCAGGATCTGCAAGAGTTACAAGAGGTGATGTCTCAGTCAGACCATACCCTTGAAAGATGCTATATGCAACACACCTCCAGAATTCATCTGAATAACTATCCAGTTGAGCTCCTCCTACCATAATAGCCACAAGCCTCAGCCCTACCTTTAAATGCAGACCTAAAAATGCTGCCAACCTAAATGGCCAGCGCCATTTTCTAATTATATTGAATTTTTTCTTAAACCTTTCATCATCAGGATAGTATTTACTTAGAATATAATCTCGTAATATATCAAGAAATTTTGGCAGCAAAGCTAAAATCCAGATTCTTTCTTCTTTTATAGTCTTTATAATTTTTTGAGGACTTAGGCTATCTAAAAATACAACTGAGCCTCCAATCATAACAGGAATAAATACTCCAACCAGCTGTCCATACATATGACTTAAAGGAACCAATGATAAAATCCTAAGGTTAACCATCAACCTGAAATAAGATCTCCATCTATCCATAATCGGAGCAACTGCCCTTAAATTTGATTCTATATTCCTATGGGTTATCATAACCCCCTTTGGCTCAGATACTGTGCCTGAAGTAAATACAATCTCTGCTAAATCTTTAGAAGAAACAGAGTACGATAAATTACTACCAGTTGAAATCGGAGATAGAATTTGCTCAAGATCATCAATATTGATTTGTTTTATTTTTTTAAAATTTGCTTTTCCATTTATACTTCCTACCAATAATTTAGGCTGGATTTTCTCTAAAACTTTAAGGTCAAAATCTGAATTTGTTTTCATATCCAAAGGAACTACAATTACTCCTCTCATAAGGCAACCTAAATATACTACAACCCATTCAGGTCTATTAGGTAATTTCAATATTACTTTGTCACCCTTATTTATTGTTAGGTTCCCAAGCAGAACAGAAAACTTCTCTGCATACAGATAAATTTTATTATAACTCCATGACCATAGGCGGTATTTACTTTTGAAGCAAAAAAACCTATTTTCTGTTTTAAAGTTTTTCCCTATGAAAGTAAGCAAATCAGAATTCATGCAGGATCCACTACTTTCTTAATAAAAATGTTTTTTATTAATACCTTTAAAGATCTTATTTATTTAAATTTTATTTATTCTTTTAAAACCCATATATTTTAGAATTATTATATTTTTAATTATAATATAACAATTTTTGCTAATCAACATCACAAGAATTAATATATTTAACTCTAACTTATTTATATTTTCCTATAATTTAATAAGAAATATTAAAAATTTTACTAAAAACTTTATTTACAAACATATTTATGTTAAAATATATAATAATTCATATAGACTTTTAATAATAATTAATATATAATAACGATTTATAGAAATATTAAATAAATTATTAATTTTTTATTCTAATATATATTAATATTAGTAAATGAAATTTTAAAACTTAATATTTATTTGAATATTGAAATATTTATATTTACATAAAAACAATAAAGGAGCAGGAATGATATGAGTTCATTAGTACAGAAAGACATTAGAAATTTAAGAACAAACCTTTCCAAATATATTGATAAATATACTGGAAAGAAAATCTATATCACCAAATACAATAAAGTAATTGGTGAGCTAAAATTTTATTCAGCAAAAGAAAAGGCAAGAGCAAAGCTGGCTATTGCAAAAGAGTTAATTAGTAACTCTCATATAAATCTTGATCTCTCATAATAGACACCGCCAAACTTTTGATTACTTATTTCTATAAGTGTCCTTTTGATATGCTTTTTTAATGAAGATGGTACTATTTATATTAAGAAAATAAGATTATTTTATGAAATTGCTGGAATTGTTGGTTTTTTCTTTAAAACAGCCTTATTCTTATCCTGAGCTTTCTTATAAACATATGGCGACTTTTTTAGGAGCCAGTAGCGTATAACTGGCTGGATTGCTCTTATTAAATACCTCTTGAATCCTAATAACCTTTTTATATCCTCTATGAAATCATCAAGGGAACGCTGCTGATAATTTAATATTCTCTGGCTCTCAGCAGTATTCATCCAATCAATATAAAAACTACTCATGCTGAAAGCTCTCCTTGGAAGCATTCCTATTCCAATAATATCTAAAACTTTCTTAACAAATTCATGCTGGTAAATCTGACAGCTTCCCCCGCCACCAATCAGTAATGTTTTCTTCCAAACTTCCTTGTTTCCAACAGCATTTGTAAATGCCAGCCCTATGTCATCAGGATGGATCAATTCAATTCTTGTATCCAGTGGAACCTGAAACAGCATGGGATTGATATCACAAAGATTTACAGACAGAACAGCTCCCAGCCTAAATATAGCCCAATCCAATCCGGAAATCTTTACAAGCTGTTCACATGCCACTTTATGATGTGAATAATTATCAGTTGGTTGAACAGGGTCTGTAATCATACGGGGAGATACTTTTTTTTGGGTTTTCCCAAATACAGAAACAGATGAGGCAAATATAATTTTAGGAGGTTTTTCTAATTTTCTCATACTGCTTAACAAATTCCTGGTTCCTTCTACATTTACCTCCCATGCCCAATTAGGTTTTAGCTCACTTACTGGAGGTATAATAAAAGCCAGATGAATAACTATATCCTGCCCTCCTACAGCATTACAAACATCATTTTTATCCCGTATATCACCCCAGATAATTTCGATATCTGATCCAAACATCTTGGATTTTTTTTCATTTAATTTAGTTTTAAGGTCAAAGCATCTTACCTTATAATTTTGTTTTAATAGCTCTCTGATAGTACTTAGTCCAACACTACCAAATGCTCCTGTTAGTAATATTCTCATTCTTATTTACACTCCCTTAAATTTATTTATTTTGAAAAACTTCAATTTTCATTTTGACAATTTTTATTTTTTCCCTAACCCATGTATAAGCATTAAAATACTCTCACTGGCAACTTCATTCCAGTCAGACCCTTTCGGATCCAATAACCCCTGCATCAGCATCCCTACCACCAATGACACAATAATTTTAGCAGTAATATCCGGGTCAACTTTTCTAATAGCTCCTGACGAAATCCCCTTTTTAATCATACTTGCAAAAAACTTTATATACTTTCTATACGAACCAATTGTTTCCTTTCTCAGTTCAGGATCGTGTACAGATTTAGTCCATAGCTCTAAAAAAATCGGTAATTGAGTTCCTGCTTCTTTAAATACCGGTTCCGCTGTTTTAGAAACATTATAAAAAAATTCCAGAACATTTCCTGACCTTGAACTAGCTGAATCTAACTGATCATCTAATTTATCTAGCCAACTGTTTAAAAGCTCCAAAATAAGAGCCTGCTTGCTCAAATAATGATAGTAAAATGCACCTTTGCTAACATTTGCCTTATTACAAATTTCTGCTATGCCGGTCAGGTCAAAACCATTTTTTGCAAAACACTCTTCTGCAACTTTCAGTATTCTATTTTTTGTCTCTTTACTCTTCTCCTTCAAACTCATAAATACCCCTCTAGACTATCTGTATAATATAAGCAGATATTAT
Source organism: Actinomycetota bacterium (assembly GCA_016783995.1). The sequence continues at coordinate 7,987 of JADHVN010000018.1, read as the reverse complement.
TTCTATTCTCCTTCAAACTTATAAAAATACAAACAAATATAAAACATACCAACTGGTCGGTATTAAATACTAACATACCATTAATTCACTGTCAAGATATTTAGATGATTAAAATTATTATAAAGTAAGTTTCCCTGCAATATTTCAATTAATGCTACTTTATTATATAATTTGGTCCTATTTATAAATAATTAGCAGCTAAGGATTATAAGAAGATAAGAGGGATAAAAATGATTAAAAATAAATTTAACTTCATAAAAATATTACTCGTTTGCCTTTCAGTCATAATAGGAATAATATTTTTTACAGGCTGTCTTGAAGATGCAATTCCCGAATACCTTGTTACTGAAGAAAGTGAACCTGAAGAACTTCAAAATACCATATCTGTATCTGGAACAGGAAGTATTAGTGTAGTTCCCGATGTAGTTTTGGTAAATATTTCTGTTATAACTCAAGAAGTTACGAGCGAAGATGCAGTTAATAAGAATAGTGAGATTACTGAAGATGTTATTTCTGCAATAGAAGAAACTAGAGTCTTAGACCTAGAAGTTAAAACTGTTAGTTTTAATCTTTCTCCTTTATACGAGTACCTTGAAGCAGGAGAGATATCAAAAATCTATGCATATAGAGTCACAAGTACTATAGAAGTTAAAACTTCTGAGATAGAAAAAACTGGGGAGATCATTGCTAATGCATCAGAAGCGGGTGCAAATAATATAAATTCAATAAGATTTGATTTAAATGAACAGACTAAAAACCAGGCAAAAAATGATGCTCTATCAAAAGCAACAGCAGATGCAAACAATAAAGCACTTGCAATCGCTAACTCATTAAATCTGCAATTAGATAAAATATTCTATATCAGTGAAAGTGGAACATATTTTCCTGGGCCAATATATGGAATGGGTTCATCTGAAACAAAAATGTATGCAGAGCAAGAAATTGCTCCACCACCTATTATGCCTGAGGAAATAGAAGTTACCGCAGACGTAGAAATAGTTTTCTATTTTAAACAAATTTAATAATTTGAAGCACCCTCTATTCTTTCTATAATTGGTGGATGACTGTAAATAATATATTTTATTATGAGAGAAGGATTAACACTGGAAAGGTTAGAAACTGCTATTTTCTTCATTAAGGAAATCTGAGTTTGAGGGTCATCAGTTAATTTAATTGCAACTTCATCAGCCTGCTTTTCAAAAGATCTGGATATAATATTTTGTACTGGAAGGCTGATGAACATAACAATACTAAATAATAGAAATATAATTAATATAAATCTAATATCTCCAATCATTCCTATTTTACCTGCTAGAATTTTCGAAAAAAATATCAACAGCAAACCACTGATTGCCCCTATTATAAAACTTTTTACAATATGCAGGTATTTCCAGTGACCTATTTCATGAGCAATTACCGTTAGAGATTCCTTCCTGTTGAACTTCTCCAGTAAATTATCAAATACAACAATGCGCTTTGTCGCCCCTATGCCTGTAAAATATGCATTTATTTTATTAGTTCTGCGGCTGGCATCAGCAATCAAAATCTCGTCTACTTTTATGCCAGCCTCATTTGCCATATCTTCAATTGCCAGCCTCATTTCTTCATCTTCCAGTGGCTTAAATTTGTAAAAAAGAGGATCAATAATCAACGGGGATATAAATATTCCTATAATCAAAAAAACAATAAATGCTGCTCCAGCTATTATCCACCAGTACTTAGGAATATAGGTCATCAATGTATATATAACAGTCAATACTGCTAAATTTATTAAAAATGAAATAGCTTTACTCTTAAGACAATCTACCAACCAGGAACTGAATACCTGGTTTGAAAGTCCAAACTTATGCTCTATAACAAAACCCCTGTAATAATCAAATGGTATTAAAAGCAGTTGTAATATAATAAGAAATAGCGCAATATAGCCTGCAGCAAGCAATACTGATATTTTTGGATTTTGTGAAAAATATTTCCAGGTTGCAAATATTATTACAATTATAATAATCCAGGTTAGTAATTTTCTAATTATTGAAAGAGTTAGACTAATTTTATTATACTGCGAAGCCTCCGTCAGGAAATCCTTATTGAAATAATGCAAGACTTCCTTACTGTAATCTGGCTTTGAAGTAATAGCAGCAATTAATAAAATCAGCGCCATTAAAAATGCAAGTGACCCTAAGACGATCCAGATACCGCCTGTCCAGAAAGTAATATTAAAAAATTTAGCCTTCAATATTATTGTACTTATAATAAATAAATTATAGCTCACTGGAAAGATTTTACTACAATACAGGACAGGAAGAAATTCCCCAGATACCAGGCCCTGTATGAATGCTCATAACTGGTGTTAAACTTTCTATAATAAGTTCATCTATTTCAATTTCTGTATCATCTTCTACCATCTTTTTTAAGTCCAAAGCCGGGCCTATATCATTTCCATAACAGATACCTATCTTTCTCTTGCCACTGTTTGAGGAAACCTTTTTTATAAGCCTATAAAGTTCAATTATAGAATTTTTCTTGTTTCTAACAAACTTTTTAAGTTTTAGTTTCCCATCACTATTACTATCTATGTAAACAATAGGTTTGAATACTATTGATTTACCAAGAAATTTACTTAAAAAGGGAGCTCTTCCTCCTCTTACAATATATTCAAAATTATCAAATGTGGCATAGAAGCTGCTTTCCTCTATTAAACGATTTATTATAGCATCAATCTTTTTCTCATTTTCCCCTCTTTTTACAGCCCTTGCTGCTTCCAGAACAATAAAACAAAAACTGCTGGCAGCATGTTTTGAATCAATAACCTTAATTCTTACATCTGGAAATAACTTCCGCGCCTGTACAGCAGAGCTATAAGTACCAGAAAGTCTTGAGCTGAAATGGATTGAATAAATTAAAGTTTTCTTCTCTTTCTCTATTAAATTTCTGTAAACCTCTGCAAAATCACCTACAGAGGGTACTGATGTATATACCTTTTCCCCGGCCAATAGCTTTTTATATATTTCCTCTCTTGTTATCCCTTCACCTTCCTTATATAATTCATCTCCAAACCCTAAGTATAGAGGAACAACTTTAATATTATTTTCCTTTGCTAATTCCTCAGGAATTATAGATACTATATCTGTAACAATACTAATATTTTCCATTGCATGCTCCTTAACCTATTGATTGTTATTATTTTTATCCTTTATTTTCCTTATACTGCCTGGCCTGATACATAAAAGCTTCAAGCCTTGTTTCTGTTGTCCCCTGCTCAAGACCATCAAAAGCAAGATTTAACCACGGCACCTTATATTCTTCCCTGAGTCTCTTAGATATAGCTGCGACCATTGTCCCTGGCATGCAGGTAAAAGGCATTACATTTATAATTCCATCAATACCATTTTCCATCCAATATACTGACTTTCCAACACTTAATGCTGCCTCACCAAACCACTTTATAATATAAGGTTCTGCATTATCCCATATTTCATAAATATCTGCTTCCTCTTCCTCCCTTAAAAATCCCTTTAGCGGCTCCTCTAATTTATTACAGCTATTATTTAAAATTCTCTTAAATATTCTGTTTGTAATATAAAACTTTATACCTTTTACATAATTTGAAAAATTCTTTCCAAAGGATCCGTAATCATTACCATTATTTAAACTAAAACTTTTTATTATTTTATAAAATAAATCCTTTTGCTTGATTGTAATATCAAGCTTGCTGGTAGCGTTTGTATGATTTGGCCATTCTCCAAAAGGCGGGATATCTACCTCCCCGCCCAATTTCTCGACTCTTCTTATTATTTCATTATTACTATATGGATGATTACGAACAAATATTTCACCTACTATTCCTACGACTGGTTTTTCTTTCTTATTTACAGGAATCTGTTCAAAATCCTTTCTTGCTTCAGTTAAGATCTCAACCATTTTCCCTAGTAATTTTGGGGAATTTGAATCTTCCAAGTATGAACATATATCACTTAAATATTTATTATAAATTTTATCTGCCTTACCTTCAATCTTCTCATATGGCCTTGTCTGTCTCAGCATTTTATTAAGAAAGTCAATAGTCAAAATTCCGGTCATAGCCTTTAATAGGAGCTTTGAACCCTTCGATCCTTCCATGTCATATTCCTTGTAGAATAGCTTACTCTCCGGGTCGCCTGGGGAAATAATTGGAACATTTTCATAGCCTAATTCTTTAATTATTATCTTCTGCATCTTATTATATTGTCCAAATCTACATGGCCCGTATGTCAGTGGCATTAAAAATGCTACTTTATCAGGATTATTATATTTTAGCACTTTAAGCATATCTCCAGTTGTAATAATAAATGGATAGCACTCTTTTCCCAATGTATGCCTTCTCCCAAGTTCCAATGTCTCATCATCTGAGTTCATAACTTCTGCATTAATTCCTACTGATATAAAAGTAGATTTTAATGCATATGAACCATCTCCCATATACGGTATATAAACTACCTTACCATCACTTTTTTTAAATTCAGGTTCTATACTTTTTTTATCCGATATGTATTGTTCTTCCTTTTTCATGGCCCTAATATTTTTTAGGGAATCTGCAAAAGCCTCACATCTTGTTATAACTCCTGCACCAGCAGTATGTTCATCAACTTCCATTTTGAGAAATGGTTTATTTATTTCCCTTTCAAAATATTGCGTTATAAAAGAATCGGGACCGCACCCAAAATTAGTAATATAAACTGGAAATAACCGCCTGTCTCTGTTAATAATTTCTATAGCGCTCATTATTCTATCTCCAAATTCCCAGTATAGGTTTGGCCACTTTTCAAATAAATCAATTGAATCTAAAGACAAATAATCCATTGGAATTGCCTGCATCCCAATAGCTTGTATTTTTTTAGGAATATCCATACTTATCCCTCTATCACAACTATTATAAGGCCGACTGACGATAACAACTGCAGTCTCTTCTTCTTTTAAGTTATCAATTACTTCCCTGCCCCTTTCCTTAATAGACAAATAAAATCCTTTCTGTGCTTTATATGCCTCTTTAATTGCTTTTTTAATCAATAAATTACTCTTCTTTAATCTAGTACCTAATTTCTTTAATTGATTTTCTTTTAGATATTCTTCAAAGCTAAAATTAATTAATGGATCTAAAATTATATCATTTTCTATATTCATTGAAGATTTAACCATTGATGACATACCCTGTATAAAAGGACATGGATAGCTCCCTCTTCTTTCACCTGTAATTTTATTATCGTCACATGGCATATCCCTGACACTTGGCAGGAAAATATAATCTACACCCTTATCAATTAAGTTTTGAACATGCCCCAGCACTGCTTTCATTGGAAAACATGTCTCTGCGACCACCAATTGCAGGCCATCATTAATAATTTTTTTATTTGTTTTATCTGATAAAATAACATTAAACCCAAGTTCATTAAAAAATGCATTCCAGAACGGGTAAAATTCATGAGTAAGCATTGTGTAAGGAATTCCAATTCTTTTTGCATTCTCTTTTTCTTCTGCACTATAGGAATTTAGCAGTATTTGCTCTCGCTCAGCAAAAAGATCAGGTAGATCAGTTTTTATACTATCCTTCTTTTCATACTTTTCGCATCGTCCACCGTAAAATAACGGGGATGAACCAGCAATTGTAACCTTTTTAATATCACACCTATTTGGACAGCCCTTACAAACAAAGGAACTCTGTTTGTATGTTACCTTAGCAATCTTATCAAATCCCCTAAACTTTGTTTTCCCTGTAGAATTCTTTAAAGCAGCTGTTGCAGCTCCAATGGCTCCTGTCACCTCGTGATTCTGTGGTACAATTATTTCCTTTCCCAGGTAATTTTCAAAAGCAGCTACTACTGCTCTGTTATACGCGACAGCACCCTGGAAAAATATTTTTTTACCAATTTTTTTCCTACCGACAACTCTATTTATATAATTTATTGTAATTGAATATGCTAGACCTGCTAAAATATCTTCTATACTTGCACCTTTTTCATAATGTGAGTAAACATTTGTTTCCATAAACACAGTACAGCGTTCTCCAAGATTTAGCGGGCTTTTAGCTTTTAGTGCTTTATCTCCAAAATCAGTAATTTCTATATTAAATCTCTCTGACTGTTCCTCTAAAAAGGAACCGGTACCTGCTGCACAAATCTTATTCATTTCAAAATCAACTATTACTCCATCTTCCAGGGAAATATATTTTGAATCCTGGCCGCCAATCTCAAAAATTGTATCAACTGAACTATCTATATCTGCTGCTGCGGTAGCTTGAGCAGTAATTTCATTAATTACAATATCAGCCCCAACAAAGTCGCCTATCAAATATCTACCAGATCCAGTAGTGCCGACAGCTTTAACATTTATTTTGTCCCCAACTTCATTGCCAATTATTTTAACGCCTCTACGAACTGCTTCTATTGGCCTGCCTGAAGTTCTTAAATAACATTTTGCAATTAACTTCTTATCTTTATCAACTGCAACAACATTTGTACTTATAGAACCAACATCAATACCAATATAGGCATCTACTTTACCATTATCAAAATTATATTTTTCCTGCGCATTAGATGGTAATTTAGATTTGACTAAATTAAGCACTTTAAAAGTCTCTTTTTTATATATGAAGTTTTTTAAATAATCATCCAATTTCTTCAGTAACATACTTATATCTATATCTTTTTTTATTGCATTTATTCTAAGGCTTAAGGCAGCTCCCGCTGCACCAACAGATTCCCTGTCTTTAGGGATTATTAGTTTTTCCCCCAGAACTTCTTCAAAAGCTTTTATCATAGCTTTATTAAAAGCAACTCCTCCACAAAATATAATAGGAGGTATAAATTTTTTTCCTTTTACTATTCCAGATTTAAAACTTCTAGCCATTGCATAGCATAATCCTAGTGCAATATCCTCGTCTTTTGCTGCTTCCTGCTGAAGATGTATCATATCTGTTTTTGCAAAAACACTGCACCTTCCAGCAATTGCTGATGGATTCTTTGACCTTAAAGCCAGATCAGCAAATTCTTCTATTGTAAGGCCAAAACGCGTTGCCTGCTGATCAAGAAATGAACCTGTTCCTGCTGCACAGAGCTCATTCATTGCATAATCCCCTATAGTTAGATCAATGAATTTGGAATCCTGGCCACCAATCTCTATTACTGTTTTTGCTTCTTTGTGTAAATACTTTATAGAAGTTATAATTGCTTCTATTTCATTTACAAAGACTGAATTAAAAAGTTTTGCTATATTTTTTCCACCCGAGCCGGTAAATCCAACACCGTATATATTTTCTAAATCAGTCCTTTTGGCAATAGACTCCAGATCATTTCTTACTATTTTTAAAGGTTCACCATTATGTCGGCAATAAGGTAATGCATCCACTATCTTCCCATCATCATTTAAAATAACTCTATTTACACTTATTGAACCTATATCGCAACCAATATAAAAACCCAAATTATCTCCCCTTTTCGATATGATAGATAACAATATTCATTAATAGTTAGACAACAACATTCATAAATAGTTTTAAATAGTTTTAATATTATTATAACCAGCTATTTTTTGTGAAGCTGTGAGTATTATAATAATTTAGGGTTGATATTACAAAGAAATAATTAAAGAGTATCATTTTTTAGCAAATATGAAGCAGGGGGATTTAGCCGAAGAAGTCGGAGTACGCCGCGAGACAATTGTTCACCTGGAAGCTGGGCAGTATAATCTATCTTTAAAATTAGTTTACGATATTGCAAAAGTATTTGGAGTTCAAATTGAGAAGATATTTAAATTCGAATATCTTTATTGTGATTATTAAAAACATTTAACCTCGATTCCAATAAAATAATACAAGTTATAAAGAACTGCCAAGAAAACCCCGATGCTTGCGCTGGGGATGAATTGGCAAAAAACCACTTGAGATTCAATGAATGTTTTAGTAAACTATATAATAGTTGACTGCTCTGGTCTAAGTACCAAAAAAGTCCTACCGTAG
>JADHVN010000017.1 GCA_016783995.1 Actinomycetota bacterium | reverse complement strand
CACCGGCAGCAGTAGAATTTGGCTTTACAATCAACTTAATTGTTTCAGTCTTCATCAGTTTTAAAGAAATCGTTAATTATATCCGGGTTGGCTATGTCTATTTTCTTCTTGACTTTTTTTGGTTCATATTTGTCATCTCTTTCTTCTATTTCTTCAGATCCATGAATTCCCCGCTTTTTTTCCTCTTCTCCTATGAACTTCTCTTCTTTTTCCTCTTCTCCTATGAACTTTTCTTCTTTTTCCTCTTCTCTTTCCTCTTCTCCTATGAACTTCTCTTCTTTTTCCTCTTCCATTTCTTCGATTCCGGTTTTTTCTTCTCCCTCTTTCTTTTCATAGCCTCCAACTACTTCTAATTCTTCCTCCGGAAAATATATTGATTCTTTACCTTCTCTTACACCTTCACCTATTTTAGTTTTATCAATATCAAAATCCTTCTTACCAATTTCGGAAATTTTAAGAAATTTTTCTTCTCCTAATCTTGAAGCTGTTTCTTTAAAATCATCTACCATTTTTGAAATCTTACCTTTAAAGTCTTCATATTCCAGGTTTAGTTCTTTTATATCTCTTTCTAACTGGGCTTTTTTACTTAATAAATATTTATACGTCTCCTCTTCCTTTGCTATTTTATTTCTTACCATTTCCTCAGCTTCTTTTTCTGCTTTTTGTTTTATATCTTCTGCCACCTTATGTGCTGATACAAGAGCTTCCTGAATAACCCTTTTCATTTCAACAGATTCCTTATCTCCCTCATATTTTAGTCTTTCCAAATTTTCCTGAAGCTCCCTTTGAGATTTCTGCAATCTATCGAATTCCGCTGTAAGAATATCTAAAAATTTATCAACCTCTTCCGGTTTATATCCTTTGAATACAATATGAAATTCCCTTTTTTGGATGCTCTCCGTATTTATATTCATAATTACCTCCAAACAAAAATTTTTTATCTACATATATCTATAACTTATAAAACGCAACAATAATATTAATAGCTCAATTATTATAATTGCTGCAATATAAGAAAGATCAATATAAAACCTTCCAATCTTCGCTAATGGTATAATTTTCCTAAATATTATTAAAAATGGTTCAGTTATGTCAACTAAAAATTTATAAGCCCTGACCCAAAAACCACCTGGATTTATCCTAACCCATGATATAATTATTCTTATAAATATTACACCAATATAAACCCTGAGAAAAAATATAACCAGCTCAACAAAGAATCCCATTACATTCCCTTTAGTCAAGAAAATTCTGCAACTGGTATGCTCTTTTCTTTGCACTTTCTACAGCATTATAAATTATTTTATCCAGCTTCCTTCTCTTAAATTCTTTTAAGGCTCTTTCAGTAGTCCCACCAGGAGATGCAACCCTTTTTATTAAACCATCAAGGTCAATTCTAGATTTCTCAATAGTTATTCCCGCCCCAATCATAGTACTGGTCACCAATTTTTTTGATATTCCTGGATCCAGTCCATTTCTTATTCCAGCTTCAACCAAATATTTACAAAAAAGAAAAAAGTAGGCTGGTCCGCTTCCATTTAAAGCTGCCGCTATATTCTGGTACTTTTCTTCAATTATTACATAATCACCTATATTTTTTATTAAATTTTTCGAAAATAATAAGTCCTTGCTTTTTGCAAATCTGCCTTTGCTTATTGCAGCTGTACCTTTTTTAAATAATGCAGGAGTATTGGGCATTACTCTTATAACTGAAACATTTGAATTCAATTTTTTTTCTATATGATATGTGGGTACTCCAGCAACAATGCTGATAATTGAATTTATCCTCCAATTAAAACAACTCTTCATCTGTTCCAAAACGATTTTTAGGTTCTGTGGTTTTACCGCCAGTAATATATACCTGGACTTTTTTATGACTTCAATAATTCCTTCAGCAGAATATATTTTATAATTATTTTTAATGTACCTGCTCCGGTAATTATCATTATCATAGAATATTATTTCATTAGATTTTAAGAAACCGGAATCCAGTATTCCCTTGAGTATTGCTTCACCCATATTTCCACAGCCAATTATCCCTAATTTGTAACTACCCAAATGAATACTCCTTTATTTTTAAAAATGATTATAAAAACCTTCTTCCTCTAGTAGTTCTTTTTCTTCTGAACTAACTTCCACATTATATGGAGTAATTAAGAAAACCTTTTCTGCCACTTTTTTTATATTTCCCTCTAAGGCATAGGTAAGTCCACTACAAAAATCAATAACTCTTTTACCCAGATCCTGGTCGACCTTCTGCAGATTGATTATTACAGGAATATCATCCTTAAAATTATCCGCAATTATTTGTATTTCCTCAAATTCCTTTGGTTCTGCTACAAATACTCTTGATTTTACTTCACCTTTCACTGAACCAAGCAATGAAACTTTTCTTGACGGTTCCGAGCTAATAATACGCCCTCTCCTTGAAATATTTTTGCTATGTCTTGCATCTATTTTACCACTTTTATCTCTTAACGTTCTGGCTTTTACTCTCGCTGTATCTTCATCCTTTATATCTCTGATACCTATGTCATCTTCATCCGATAAACCAAAAAAGGAAAGAGTTTTCTTAAAAAATCTACTCACTAGTCCTCCTCTCTATAATTAAAAATTTATTTAAAGATAATAGAACCTATTCTAATCATCGTGGCACCTTCCTCAATAGCTACTGGATAATCATTACTCATACCCATTGAAAGCTCCGCTAAATTCATATTATTAAAATCTTTATTTGAATCATCCCGGAGAATTCTTAACCTTCCGAAAATCCCTCTTATCAACTTAAAGTCATCAGTCAAAGGTGCTATTGTCATCAAACCCACGACTTCGATATTTTTATAATTTAATGCCTCTTTAAGGAAACTGTGCAAGTTTTCAGGATTTATGCCATATTTTGTCTCTTCTCCAGAAATATTAACCTCTATTAATAATTTCTGTATTTTACTAATTTTCTTTGCTTCATCGTTCACTTTGCTTAAAGTACTTATCTTATCTATTGAATGTATAAATTCTACCAGGGGAACTACTGTTTTTACCTTTCTGCTCTGAAGATGCCCTATAAAGTGCCATATTGAACCTTTTCCCACCACACTATATTTTTCTTCCAGTTGGTCCACTCTATTCTCACCAAAATTTCTAAGTCCTAAATTGGAAATCAATTTTATTTGTCTGGCAGAAGCATACTTTGTGGCAACTACAATCGATATATCTCTAGCACTCCTGCCAATTTTTTTACAAACCCTATCTATTTCAATTTTTAAATTATTGATATTTTTTTTTAATCTGTCAGCTTCTTTCATTAAGTTATCACTACTTTTCATAATTTAAACAATTATCACCACTCGATAATTGCTATACCCACCATTTCCGGTGGTAAAGTAAAAAACTATTCCATGATTATTTCCTAAATAAGTGGATAAATATACTGGAAGACCATCTGCTAATATCTTTTCTATTTTAAACATTTTAAATAAATTATTTTTTATTTTTTCTCAGGAAAGTAGGTATATCAAGATAATCATCTTCTCCTAAAGATCTGAGGTCATCTTCTGATATTTTTTTAAAATCTTCTTTTTTATCTTTTCTGGCAAGTATATCTTTTTCAAATTCAAATAACTTTTTCTCTACTTCTTTTTCCTTCTTGATTACATCATCTGTCTTCATTCTCTGGATTTTACGGGATTCAAATCCAGTAGCAATAATGGTAACTTTTACTTTATCACTCATACTTTCATCAATAACAGCACCAAAAATAATATTTGCATTTGGACTGGAAGCATTCCTTATAATTTCCGCTGCCTGGTTAACTTCAAAAAGTTTCAGATCAGGTCCACCAGATATATTTAATAAAATTCCGTTTGCTCCCTCTATAGAGGTTTCTATCAGAGGGCTGTTAATTGCATTTTGAGCAGCTTTAATAGCTCTACTTTCACCAGATGCTATTCCATCTCCCAATATTGCATTCCCTGCATTTTTAATTATTGATTTTACATCTGCAAAATCTAAATTTATTAATCCTGGCAGAGTAATTAGATCAGTAACTCCTCTAACACCTGACTTAAGCACATCATCCGCGAGTCTAAAGGCATTAAGTAGTGTTGTGTTATCATCAGAAATCTCCAGTAGCCTATCATTTGGTATTATTATAAGAGTATCAACTTTATCTTTTAAATTCTCGATACCTTCTTCAGCCTGACTCATCCTTTTTCTGCCTTCAAATGTGAACGGCTTTGTTGCAACTGCAACTATCAGGCATCCTGCTTCTCTGGCAGCAGTTGCTATAATAGGAGCCGCACCTGTTCCAGTTCCTCCGCCTTCACCTAATGTAAGGAATATCATATCTGCATCTTTTACTACTTCTTTTATAGATTCTATGGATTTTTCAGCAGCTATCCTGCCAATTTCCGGGTCAGATCCTGCACCCAGGCCACTTTCGCCAAGTAATACTTTCCTATCAGCACTTGACATCATAAGAACCTGGGCATCAGTATTTATTGCCACAAACTCACATCCGCTTAAATTATCTTCTATCATTCTATTAATTGCATTGTTGCCGCCACCACCTATCCCTATAACTCTTATAACTGCGTAATAATTTTTATCAAAGTTCAAACTCACAATTATCACCTGCTTTCATTTTTTAAAATTTTTAATATAAATTCTCTAAATCTACTCATAAAAGTATGCTGTCCCTTCTTTTCACCTATCTGATCCAAATCCAGGTAATTTTCCAGTTGAGAAGCATATTTTAATAAACCTACACTTGTAGAATAAATAGGGTTACTAATCACTTCTGAGGGCCCTTCTACGTCATAAGGAACTCCTAATCTTGCCGGTAAATTAAAAACCGAATTCGCCAGGAGAGCTATACCTTTTAGTAGCGATGTTCCTCCAGTTATAACCAGACCACATGGGACTTGGTACGTAAAACTACAACCTTCAACTTTTTCTTTAACCAGGTTCAGCAATTCTTTAACCCTGCAATTTACTATATTGTACAACCGTATGTTTAATGTTGTTTTATTGCTGTCAATCTTAATATCACCTATATTGATTCTATTTAAAGTCTCATAAAAGTTGTAATCGACATTAACAAATTTTTTCTTAATCTCTTCTGCTTTCGGAAAAGTTATATTAAGACCAATAGAAATATCATTGGTTATTAAATCTCCACCTACCGGCAGGCAATATGTAAACATCATTTTTTTATTCTTATATATTGCAACATCAGTTGTTCCGCCTCCAATATCAAGAAGTATTACTCCACTCTCCTTTTCTTCAGGGGTAAGAACAGCCTCGCTTGAAGCCAGGGCTTCTACAATTATATCTTCAATCTCTATTTTAGCTGCTTTTACACTATTAACAACATTGTTAATTAGAGAAGCTGTCCCATAAACAGTTAATAACTCAACTGCCAGTTTGCTGGCTGAAAGACCTACAGGATCTACTATCCCTTTTTCTTCATCAATAACAAATTGCTTAATTAAAGTATGTATAATTTCGTGTTGTGAGGGTATATTCACTCTATTTGCCATAGAAATAAGTTTATCTACATCTGTTTTCCTTACTATATTATTAGAGGAATTGATATTTATTTCACTCCAATTACTTATAAAAGAAATATGTTTTCCCGTAACTCCTATATAAGCATTATCAATAAACATTTTAGTGGATTTTTCAGCCATTTCTACAGAATTAAGTATAGACCTGGTAGCTTCGTTAATATCTATAATCAGACCCTTTTTTATCCCCTTACAACCAGAAATTCCATAACCCTTTATTTTTAGTATATTATTTTTTTCTACTCTTCCAATTAAAGTGGTTACTTTCGTGGTGCCTATATCGATACCAACAATGTATTCATCATTCGCTGACAATCGAACCTCCACTATTTTTTATTACCGGACTATCGGGACTTCTTAAATCTATTATAGAATTTGTTTCCTCTTTTAACAATTGCTTCAATATTTCAACTTTCTTTACTATTTCACTGCTGTTACCAAAGATGATTTCCCCTCCATTGTAAGTTTCAAAAACTATATCTCCTGAAATATTATCTTCAAGTCTTGCTTCTTTGATCATACTTTTTATTTGACTATCAAAGGCTTTATAAATATCTGCACAGCTCAATGCATTTTTTTTTGCAATTTTTTCTCCTATATTGACACTATAATTAACAACATTTCTTACCAGAATTAAATCTTTGTACTCATTCAAATCTTCTTTCTCAATCTTATCCAGCACTACCCCTTCACTATCCATCAGAAAATATTTATCTTTATAGACGATTTTAAGGAAAGGTTTTCTTTCAACCAATTTTATTATAACTTTATCAGGGAAAATCTTGCTTAGTTCTGCCTCCTTAACCCAGTATAACTCCCCCCGGGCTATAGTCTCTTCCACCCTTTTTTTATTTATCTCAAATATATTGGTGCCTATTACTTCAGGTATTAAAACTTTGACTTCCTCGTCTTTATAATGTGTATTGTCCTGGATATCTATACTTTTAACTTTAAAATACTTGCTGTTATAAAAATAATTTAAGCTCCAAACTACTGCTGTAAAAAATAAGCAAATCAATAGTAGTCTGAAAAAATTCCAAAGTCTCCTCCTAAAAATTTTTCTTCTTCTGGCTAAGATAATATTTTCACTATTTTTAATTTTACCACCTGAAATCATACTTTTAAATTTGCCAAATCCAATATTATCTCTACTAATAGATCAAAATTAATTCCTGCAGCTCTAGCTGCTTTGGGAACCAGACTTGTAGCAGTCATGCCAGGCATGGTGTTTAATTCAAAAACATAAGCATTGTTATGATTATCCAGTATAAAATCCACTCTTGATATGCCGCTGCATTCCAACACCCTGTGGCTCTTTAACGCTACTTCAGATATATGCCTGGATATCTCTTTATCCAACTGGGCAGGAACTATATACTCGGTCATATTTTTAACGTACTTTGACTTATAATCGTAAAAACCACTTTTTGGTTTTATTTCAATAATTGGAAGAGCAACCGGCTCATTACCTATAATACTCACAGTTAACTCTCTTCCATTAATATATTTTTCAATCAAAATTTTATTATCATATTTTAATGCATCTTCAATAGCATGCTTGATCTGATCATTATTGTTCACAATGTTTACACCTATAGTTGAACCTTCACAGTTTGGTTTTACTATTACAGGATAGAATATTTTTTCATTTATACGCGACTTTATCTTCTTTAAATCCAGGCCATCATTAGAATTCAAGGCAATGTATTTTGGGGTAAGTATATTTTCATATTCTAGAATCTTCTTTGATAATATCTTATTAATAGCAATAGCACTTCCCAGTACACCTGAACCAGTATATGGAATCTTCATCAGCTCCAGTAAACCCTGGACAGTGCCGTCCTCACCATATCTTCCGTGAAGCGCCAAAAACGCTAAATTAATTTTCTTTAACTTACTGTAAAAATCGTTTTTAAAATCAATGAAGATAGTATTATACCCCGATTTTAATAGAGACTGGTAAATGTTTTTCCCGGTTAGAAGAGATATTTCTCTTTCAGATGAGATACCGCCGGCAATTACTCCAATTTTTAGTAACTTCTTCTTTTTTCTTACCTGAAGGTTTTCAAATATTTCCGATATATCTGACATATTAAAACCCAACTACCTTTACTTCATATTCTAACTCTATTTTAAACTTTTCCATAACAATATCTTTTACTATTTTTGAAAGGATAAATATATCTTCTGAACTGGCATTATCAAAATTTTCAATAAAATTAGCATGTTTATCTGAAATCCTGGCACCACCATAAATAAATCCTTTAAGGCCGCATTTTTCTATTAATTCTCCAGTAGATTCAGAGCAACCAGGGATGTTTTTAAAAAAACAGCCTGAGCTTTTAACATTAACCGGTTGGGTTAGTTTTTTATTTTTTATTCTGCTTGCGATTTTTTCTAAAATATTATTTCTATCAGACTTTCCGTTATTCAAAACTATTCTGGTTAGAACTATTAAATCCGGGATATAAAAATGCCTGTAACCAAAGTCACCATCACACAAACCAATAGTCTCTTCCCTGTTATTTCCTCCTTTATTTGAAATATAGCTTACTCTTTCCACAAAATCGCAAATTCCCCTATATTTACTTCCACTATTGCCCATAACACTTCCACCTATAGTACCGGGTATACCAGAAAGGTCGGAAAAGTCGTATCCCCTGACCGCAGCTGCGGCTACAAATTTTAAAAGTTTATAGGCAGCCCCTGCTATAATTTTATTCCCATCTGAAAACTCCAGATAATCAAAATCCCTGCCAAGCTTTAACAGCACCAGGTCAATATATTTATCGCTAAATAAAACATTAGTGCCATCTCCAATTACCATAAACTCAATTTGGTTTTTCATACAGATCTCAATCATTTTTTTTAAATCTCTCATTTTATCTGCTACAAAATAACATAATACCCTCCCACCAGCTTTAATAGAGGTTAATTCAGATGTGTCCACATCAAATATTATATTATCCAGTTCAGTATCTTTAATTACCCTTTTAATTTCTTCCCTGGTTAGTTTTAATTTTCTCAATCTCGCAGTCCCATATCATTAACTTAAGATTTTAATATTTCATCTGTAACCCTGGTGATATCTCCAGCTCCCATTAACAGAATCATATCATTGTTTCTCATATTGAGCTCAAGATATTCAGTTACATCCCATAGTTTTGGAATATAAATTATTTTATTTTTAAAACCGCTGTCTATTAAATTATCAATTAAAATTTTACCGGTAATGCCCGGAATTGGCTGTTCACCTGAACCATAAACATCGGTAATAATCAGGATATCACTCATATTAAAACAACTGTTGAATTTATCTTTTAGATTAGCCAGCCGTGAATATCTGTGCGGTTGAAAAACTGTGATTATTCTTTTATTTTTTTCTTCTGCTGCAGCTTCCAGAGTTGCTTTTACTTCCGAAGGATGGTGAGCATAATCATCAAAGATTACAGCACCTTTCTTCTCCCCTCTTTTTTCAAATCTCCTTTTAACTCCAGTAAAAAACTTTAATATATCAGCAGCTCTTTCCATATCCAGATTCATACCATAGCATACTGCAAAAGCAGCCAGGCTGTTCTTTATATTATGAATGCCGGGCACATTTAACTTGATTTTTGTTTTTTTTGATTTTTTACCCTTGCCAGTAACCAGAGTATAAGAGGAAGTAAGATTAGAAAATTTTATATTTTCAGCATAAATATGATTTTCAGGATTGATCCCATAATAAATAATCTTTTTATCATTGGATTTAAAGAAATCCTGAAGATATATTTCATCACCATTCAAGATTACCAGACCTCCAGATCTGGTATTTCCAATAAATTTTAAAAAGTTTTGTTTTATTTCTTCAATATTTTTATAGAAATCAAAATGATCTCCTTCAATATTTGTAACAACACTTACAGACGGCTTATATTTTAAGAAAGATCCATCACTTTCACACGCTTCAGCTACCACGTAATCTCCCTTTCCATACCTTGCATTTGATCCCAGCTCATTTAATTCTCCCCCAACCACTATGATAGGATCGAGACCCAGTCCTCTAAAAATTAAAGAAATCATAGAAGTAGTAGTAGTCTTTCCATGAGTTCCAGAAATAGCTATTCCGTTTCTACTATTTAAAATCCATGCTAATATATCAGAACGGGCAAGTATAGGAATCCCTTTTTCTCTGGCATTCTCCATTTCCAGATTATTATCAGGTATTGCTGTAGAATAGACAACTATATCTGCACCTTCAATATTTTTTTTACTATGGCCGATAATAATTTTAATACCTTCATTTTTTAAAACATTCGTATAGCGGGATTCTTTTATATCGGAACCTGAAACCATAAATCCCATTCCATGGAGCACCAGAGCTATAGCACTCATCCCGGCTCCACCTATTCCAATTAAAAAACACCTTTTATTTCCTTTTAAAATATTATCAGTATTTTTCAATTTAGTTCTCCATCAGTTTTGAAGTAATAATCTCTGCACTATTAATTTTAGCATCTCTAATTTCTATATTTTTCATTTCTTTATATCTTTTTCTATCATCCTTAATAAGCAATTCTATAATTTTAATTATTTTTTCTTCATTTAAATCTTTATCTTCAACCAGAATAGCTTTTCCTTTCCTGGCCAGGAAATCTGCATTATAGAACTGGTGATTAGCCACCGCATAAGGATAAGGTATAAGTATCGAAGGTATATTGCATTCAATTATTTCAGATATAGTATTTGCTCCTGCCCTGGAAATTATTACATCTGATATTCTATATATTTCTTGCATCTCACTTATGTATGGAAAAATTTTTAAAATAAATTTACCTTTAGATTCAATAATATTCTTTTCACCTTTCATTAATTGGTTGTAGAAACGGCTGCCACAAATAAGTAAAATTTGAATTTTATCATTATCTTTAAAATAATTATATAAATTAATTACCGTATTGTTTATTTTTTCAGCACCCAGACTACCACCAAAAGCAATTATGGTAAATCGCCCTTTTTCCAGGCCCCATTTCTTAAATTCTGGCTTGATATTTTTTGATTGTCCTATAGCCTTTCTCAATGGATTTCCGGTAAAAATTATTTTACTTTTTTTTACTTTAAAATATTTATCTGTATCACCAAAACTAATAAAAATATACCGCGCAAATCTTGAAAAAAAACTGTTCAACCTCCCGGGAATATAATTCTGTTCATGCAAGGCTATCTTTCTACCCATAAAAATACCAGCTGAAAGAACAGGTGCGCAGATATAACCGCCCATACCCAGTATTATATCAGGTTTAAACTTCAGCATTATCTTAAATGATTGCAAAAAACCCAGAGTTAACCAGTAAAAAAACTTTATTACATTTAAAATCTTCCTGGATATGCTGCCATCCAAAATTAATCCACGGGATTTTACCGTCTTATAATTTACACCGTATTGTAGTATAAGCTCTCTTCCCAATCCCCTTTCGGTTCCGATGAAAAGAAGCTCACATAAAGGATAGTTATCTTTGATGTATTCTATTATTGCCAGAGCCGGATACAGGTGCCCACCAGTTCCTCCGCCACATATTAATATTTTTTTTCTCATTCAAATCCTACTCACTAAGCTTAAATCTGAAATTATCTTATTTTAATTATCCAGATCATTCTGAATTCTTTCAGGCGATGTATTATGCCTGGATATATTTAATAGTATACCTACACTTATCATACTTGTAAGCAGCGATGATCCGCCGAAACTAATGAAAGGAAGTGCCAGGCCTTTGACAGGGATCATTCCGATAACCACAGAAATATTAATTATTGCCGGAACGATTATAATGCTGGTAAGACCTGCTGCCATCATCCTGCCAAAATAATCCTTTGTCTTAATGCAAACTCTGATGCCAAAAAACATAAAAAGGATAAATAAAATCACTATAAGTATAGTACCTACCAGGCCTAATTCTTCACCAATAATGGCAAAAATAAAATCGGTATGCGCTTCCGGAAGATAAGAATATTTTTGTACACTATTATGCAATCCTAATCCTGTTAAATTTCCCGAACCCAGAGCAATTAATGACTGCGATATCTGAAAGTTAGCAGCCCCTCCACTTTCTCTTATCCCATTTATGAAGGCAAAAATTCTCTCTATCCTATAATCTTCTAAAAACAAAAAACTTACCGTTACTGCAAGCCCGATAAATCCTAAACCAAATAGATGCTTAAATTTTAACCCACCTACAAATAAAACTATAAATATAATCAACCCTATAACAATTACAGATCCTAAATCTGGCTCCAGAAATATTAAAATAGCAACCACACACAAAATAAAAAATGATGGGAAAACTATATTTTTAATATGTTTATTATCTTTATATTTTCTATCAAGGTTACTGGAAAAAAGTATAACCAGAGCTATTTTCACAAATTCGGAAGGCTGTATGCTGAAAAACCATAAACTCAACCACCTCTTAGAACCGCCAATTTCAGTTCCGAAGATAAGGACCAGGGCCAGCAGCCCTATTAATATCACCATCACAGAATTAGAAAAAAAACCTTTATAATAATGGTAATTTATTCTTGAAGCCAGGATGAAAAATATAAAAGATATAGCCCACCATATTAGCTGCCTTCTGATAAACCAATAGGGATCGTTAAAATATCTCTCTCCTATTGAATCAGAAGAGCTCGATATCATTATTAAGCCAATTATTGATAATATTAAAGTCAAAATAAATAGAAAATAATATTCTATATCAACTTTCAGAAAACTGTGTCTTTTGATATTACTTCTTTTTTCCATGGTATCTGATTTTTTCTGATATTACTAAGCTTTTAAACCTGTTTCCTCTCTCTTTATAATCTTTAAACATATCCATACTGGCGCAGGCAGGAGAGAGCATCAGGACTCCCCCGGGGCCGGTAACTTTAAATCCTTTTTTAACTGCTGCTTCAAGCGTGCTGCATTTATATATTTTATAATCATAGCGGCTTCCTATTACCTGGTCATAAATCTTAGGAGCAGTTTCTCCTATTAAAATTAAGTTTTTAACTTTTTTGTTTAGAACTGAAATCAATTCAGAAAAATCCATATCTTTATCTTTACCACCCATAACCAATGTAATTTCCTTACCAAAATCATTAATAGCTACCATAGTTGCATCTGGATTAGTTGATTTTGAATCATTAAAGCATCTTATATTGTTTATATAACCTAAATATTCCAGTCTATGTTCCAGAGGCTTAAAATTTTTAATTGATTTTTCGATATTTTTTTCATTTATATTCATCAGTACCGCCGGCGCAATAGAAGCCATAATATTAGATATATTATGTTTGCCTTTCAGAAGAATATTTTCTATATTTATTTTCCCCTTGCTCCTTTCTATCTGGTAGTAAATATAATTATCTTTATAAAAAATGTTTGTGTCATCTTCCGGTTCCAGACCAAACTTAATAAATTCCGGCAGCGGCTTTTGCCTCCCAGGGATAGCTTTTATTTTTTTATTTATATACCGGTCATCTATATTGATAATTGACCAGTCATCTTCATTCTGATTTGCCAGTAACTTTATTTTCAAGTCACCATAGTTCTTAAAAGATTTATGCCTGTCTATATGATCACTGGTGATATTTAATATTACACTAATGTGAGGTTTGAAGTCGTATATTCTCTCCAATTGAAAGCTGCTAACCTCTATGACTCTGATTAAATTTTCTCGCGAATTACCGTTGTACTTATTTTCTGTATCTATGGTTTCAATCAACGGCAGACCAATATTTCCACAGACTATACAATTATTCCCGGAATCATCAAGAATTTTTCCAATCAGAGTCACCACTGTTGTTTTGCCATTAGTGCCTGTTACAGCAATAGTCCTGGCCTGTTCTTCTTTACTTAACAATTTCCATGCCAGCTCTAATTCACTCCAGACAGGAATTTTATTTTCCTGGGCAAGTTTAATTATCGGCATATTATCTGGAACACCAGGACTGATTATTATTAGATCAATTTTTTCTATGACCTCTTTTTTTTCTAATGTGTCTTTACCTAATATTATCTTTAAATTATTACGACTGATGTCCTGATACTTATTAAATGCGCCTTCCAGATTCAGGTCAGGATTACTATCAATTCCAGTTATGGAGCAGCAAAAGTTGAGTATCTTTTCTATCACAGAAATTCCTGTCCTTCCAAGACCAACTACCAGTAAATTTTTATCTTTAACCAGATTAAATTTTTTTTCCATTCTTTTAATCTATAAACTTTAAGTAATAAATAAAAAATCCTACTCCTGCAAATAAGACACATACCAGCCAGAACCTTATAATAACTTTTATCTCCAGCCATCCAAGAAGTTCAAAATGATGATGAATCGGAGCCATTTTAAATACTCTTTTCTTAAAAACCTTAAACCAGAAAACCTGAATAATCACCGATAACGTTTCAATAACAAAAAGTCCCCCAATTACAATTAGTAAAATTTCCTGTTTTAAAATTATAGCAACTGCTGCAACCAGTCCCCCCAGTCCCAATGAGCCAGTATCACCCATAAAAATTTCAGCCGGGGCTGTGTTCCACCATAAAAATCCTATGCATGCAGCCAGCGTTCCTCCACTAACTACCGCTATATCTATTCCGTAAGAAACACCAAGTATAGACCATTCTAAAAAGGCAATGAAACAGAATACAGCCAGAACAATAGATGAAGTTCCGGCTGCCAGACCATCAAGACCATCGGTTAAATTAACCGCATTGGTAGTACTGATTATAATCAATACCACAATAATGTAATACCAATTCCCCAGCTCAACCTTTATATCGGTAAAAGGTATGCCTATACAAGTGCTGGCCTTGAGTATGTATTCATAAAATAATATAAAATATAAACATACTATAGCCAGAAGAGAAATCTTTACCCATCCCCTTATACCAAGAGATCTCTGTTTTTTAAGCGCCATATAATCATCAATAAACCCTATCAGGCTGCATAACAATAATATGGAAAGAACGAATATTCCTTCTATACTGTAAACCTCATGCCGGTAATATTTAATCAGACTCACTATAATAAATGCAGTTATGGAAGACAGAACAAATATTATTCCCCCCATAGTTGGTGTTCCTGTCTTAACAGAATGTGTTTTTGGGCCATCAATACGGATCTTTTCTCCAATTTTTTTATTTTTTTGAAATTTTATAAATAGAGGTGTTGTCAGAAGTGATATTACACCTCCAATTATAATTGACAAAAATATCCAGGTCATATATTAGTTTCCGCCTATATTAAATTAATAATATCTTCCATTTTATTTGCTCTTGAGCCTTTTACTAAAATTAAATCTTTGGGTTTGAGTAAATTGTTTATTTCTCTGCCCAGCTCTTCCTTGTCTTTAAAATAAAAACATAGATCTCTATTTTTATTAAAATTACCAGTATTCCTATAACCCTCAAATATATTCTCCGCAAGACCGCCTAAAGCTATCAAGACATCTACCTTTTTTTCAGACAGATACTTCCCGATTTCCCTGTGAAACTTAAATGAATCATTACCCAGTTCCAGCATATCTCCTAATATAGCTACACTTCTCATATTTTTCTTTTCTGAAATTAAAACCAGTGTATCAATAGCACTTCTAACCGATACAGGACTGGCATTATAACAATCATCTATAATTATTTTATCTTTTTTCCTTATAATTTCCATTCTGGAACCGGAAGTAGCTGCGCTTTCAATTCCTGCTTTAATCAACTCTTTATTGATATTTAAAGATAAGCATATAGCTGCCGCACAACAGGAATTATATATATTATGATAGCCAGGAATATTCAAACATATATCTATAATTTTCTTACTGCCTTTATAGAAATTAAAAGTAAATCTTCCCATCTCATCCATATTTTTTTCAATAAAATTAAATGCAATATTATTATTTTTCCCGAATTTTATGATTCTACAATTAACTTTCTTTTCTATCAAATCAGTATACCTGTCATCATTATTTAAAAATAAGATTCCATTATTTTTGTAAAGAATTTCTGCTATTTCGGCTTTTGCTATGGCTATTTCCCGCAAGTCTTTAAAAAAAGCCATATGTGATTCCCCTACAGCGATAATAGCTCCTATATCTAAATTACACATACGAGAAAGCATTTCTATCTGACCTTTTCCCCTCATACCCAGTTCAGCAATAAAAAAATCCGTTTGGCTGTCAATTTCCAAAATCGATTTTGATACCCCAATTTCAGTATTATAGTTCCTGGGGGTAAATTCAACTTTATACTCTTTACTTAATATATTTACCAGAAAATCTTTAGTGATAGTTTTACCCACACTCCCGGTTATACCGATTACAGTTGGATTAAATTTACGTATATAATGATAGGCAATATTTTCTAAAAAAGTTAAATTATTATCTGACTGCAAGATTATTAGATTATTAAAATTTTCAGTTTTCGGACTGTTTTTCCATAAATTTAATTCTTCTTTATATTCTGATTCAAATACAAAACCGTCAGCGCCTTTTTTTAAAGCTGATCCTATAAAATCGTGGCCGTCATAATTTTCGCCCACCAGAGGAATAAAAAAATCCCCTTTTTCTATGGTTCTGGAATCGGTCGATATGTTGCAAACATATTTCTTGATATTTCCTGAAATCAAATTACAATTTGTCCAGGATATTATATTTTCAACTTTTATTTTTTCTTTCATTTTTCCCCGCAGCCCACTCCTTTACTACTTCCCGATCGCAAAATGGTATTCTGTGATCTTTGAACTCCTGGTAATTTTCATGTCCTTTCCCCGCAATAAGAACTACATCATTTTTTCGCGCCATTTCAAGAGCCTTAAATATTGCTTTTTTCCTGTCAGTTTCTTTAATATATTCTTTACTGCCAGACTCAATCAGACCTTCCTCTATCATGCTTATTATAGAATCCGGTCTTTCAGTTCTTGGATTATCAGAAGTTATCACCGTAAAATCAGCCTGCTGCCCTGAAATATGGCCCATGATTTTTCTTTTCCCCTTATCGCGGTCACCACCGCATCCAAAAACTGATATAATTCTCCCTCCTGGTTTTAACATTTGCCTTATAGTCGCCAGTACATTTTCCATACCATCCGGTGTATGTGCATAATCTACTATTACTGTTGACTTTTTATAAGAATCTATTTTTTCAAATCTACCTCCAACTCCATACAAAGACTTTATACCTCTCTGAATAGAGCTGTTTTTTATACCCATATCAATGCAGACACCTACAGCTGCCAGGATATTATAGATATTGAAGTATCCGCATAATGGAGATGAGATATTTAATTTTTTACCATCTGAAGTATTTACATCCATTTCAATTCCTGAAATGGAGTTTTTAATATCACTTGCCCAGACACTTGCCCTGTCTGACTTAATCGAATAAGATATTTTTTTTAAATCAGTGGACTTGAAAATTCTTTTTCCATAACTATTATCTATATTAATAACCGCTTTTTCCCCTCCATATACATACCTGTATTCCTTTAAAAACAATTTCTTTTTTACATCAAAATAACTTTCCATATCTTTATGATAGTCCAGGTGATCCCGGGAAAGATTGGTAAATACAAGATAATTAAATTTAAGATAGTCAACCCTGTGTAAATCTATTGAATGTGAGGATACTTCCATACAGACAACGTCTATTTTTTTTTGTCTGCTTTTTTTAAAAAAGTCATTCAAATCAAGAGACTCAGGAGTGGTACGATCAAAAAAAGTTTTTTCGCCACCTAAAAACGACTCAACAGTAGTAATAAGTGAAGTTTTCATTCCTGCACTATTTAAAATGGAATCTATCAGATAACATATAGTTGTCTTCCCATTAGTTCCTGTGACGCCGATTAATTTAAATGACTTGCTGGGTTCCTGATAAAAGTTTCTGCATAAAACCGGTAA